>JAFOMO010000057.1 GCA_017418905.1 Clostridia bacterium
ACTTCATAGCCCTTTGAAATAAGTATCTCTGCAAGCGGACACATACCCGAACCGCCAATGCCTATAAAATGTACTCTTTTAATACTGTCAAGAATGTTGTCATAGCTTCTGTCGCAAAATTTATCAACGTACAATTAAACGCACCTCTTATCTTATTAATACGCTATAATTATATATCAGTTTTAATAAAATATCAACTATGAATATTGATTGACTTAATTGCCTTGTACGTCTTTTTTTTGTTGAAATAAGAAACATTAAATGATATAATAAAAGTATTACAAAAAAAGGCGGAAAAATAATGATAAAGAAAAATGATATTATTACTGTTACAATTGAAGATATTACGGGACAGGGCAGCGGCATAGGAAGAATTGACGGCATGGCTGTATTTGTGCCGCTTACCGCAATAGGAGATATAATAGAGGCAAGAATACTAAAGGTAAAGAAAAGCTATGCTTACGCTAAGATAGAGAAGTTAATAACACACTCGCAAAGCAGGATAACTCCCGATTGCGGCTGTTATACAAAATGCGGCGGCTGTGTTTTTCGCCATATTTCGTATGAAAAAGAATTGAAGATAAAACAGAGGCGAGTGTATGACGCAGTGACAAGAATAGGCAAAATAGAGAACTTTATAATGAATGATATAGTCGGGGCAAGGAATCCAAACGAATACAGAAACAAATCGCAGATACCATTCGGTTATGACAAAGAGGGCAATATAATTACAGGCTTTTACGGTACACACAGCCACAGAATAACGGGTGACGGCACTTGCAGACTTCACCCGAAAGAATTTGACGATATAACCTCTGTTGTTAAAGAATGGGCGGTAAAATATAATGTATCGGTTTATGATGAGATCGCACACACAGGACTTATAAGACATTTATATCTGAGGTATGCCGCAAAGAATGAGCAGATAATGGTCTGTCTTGTTATAAACGGTAAGAAATTACCTCATAAAGCTGAACTAATAAAAGTGTTGACGGAATACTCACCTAAGATAAAGAGTATTGTTTTGAATATAAATACAGACAGAACAAATGTTGTACTCGGCAAAAACTGCGAAACTCTTTACGGCAGCGATCATATAACAGATGTATTGTGCGGACTTCGTTTTGATATTTCGCCCTTATCGTTTTATCAGGTTAACAGAGATCAAGCCGAGGTATTATACAACATAGCAAAAGATTATGCAGCAGTGGGGGAGAACGATTTCTTGATAGACCTGTACTGCGGTACCGGTACTATAGGTCTGACTATGGCAAAAGATTCCAAAAAAGTGCTTGGTATAGAAATTATACCGCAGGCGATTGAAAACGCAAAGAAAAATGCTTTGATGAACGGTATAAACAACGCAGAGTTTATTTGTTCCGACGCAAAGACGGCGGCATCAGACTTAGCAAAGAAGAAAACTCTGCCTGATGTAGTTGTGCTCGATCCGCCGAGAAAGGGCTGCGACAAAGAAGTAATAGAGTCCGTCTGTGTTATGAAGCCGAAAAGGATAGTATATGTGTCGTGCGATCCTGAAACGCTTGCCCGTGATCTTGCGCTTTTTGAAGAAAAGGGCTGCAAAACGGAAGCTGTCACTCCCGTTGATATGTTCCCGAGAACTCAGCATGTTGAAACAGTCGCATTTATTAAAAATAAAAACAGGTGATGAACAGAATGATAACGTATTATCTTATAGATTATGAAAATGTAAGAACGGCAGGTCTTGAAGGCTGCGACAAGTTGTTACCGGACAGTAAAATTATAATATTTTTCACTCCCAATGCAAATAAGCTCGATATGGACGCATTAGCGGACAATACAGCGTCTGATATTAAGATGATCTGCGTTCCTGCCGGAAAACAGTCTGCCGATATGCATTTAGTTTCTTATCTGGGTTATTTGTTTGGCAAAGAAGAATGTTCTGTGGTGATTATAAGCAGTGATACGGATTTTGACAACATAATAAAATTCTGGAGAGAAAAACGAGGAATGACTGTTTCTCGACAAACACAGATCAAACAGAATACAGAGTCTTCTCAGAAGAAAGAAACTCAACGCATACCTCCGACAAAAGAGGAGAACGCAAGAGAGCTTTTTAACGAAAAGCTTAACAAATCGCCGTATAAAGAGAAGAAGGAACAAATATTAACTCTTTTGCTTAACACAAAAGATAAGCAGTCATTCGACAATGCATTGACAAAGATAATTCCAAGCCCCAAAATCCCTTTGGTTATGGAAACATTTAAAGATATGATCGCTCTATTGCCTTCTGCTCCGGCACAAAATAATAAAAACAGCAACAAAAAACAGCGTGAACAAAAGGTGAGAACCATATATGGGAATAATTTCAAAGACGGAGTTTATAAAGAAAAACGTGAAGAAATAATATCTATTTTGGTTAACTGTTCAACAAAGCAGCAGATGAATACCGAGTTGTGCAGAATAATTCCCGGCAGTAATGTAAGCGCAATATTAAAGCAGTTTGATCCGTATATCAAAACTTTGAAGTAATATTCCAAACCGTTGGGGATTATGTGCAGTATTTATGGAAAAAAGTCATATCGGAAAATACAAGAACAATGAAATACAAAAAGTCTCCGATCGGTAATATCTCGGAGACTTTTTTGGTTGTGAATATATAGTTGTGAATCTATAATGGTAAGGAACTGTTCATCAATAACTTTTAATTTCTGCTTGTCTGATTTGCCCTGCACAGCGTTAAATTTTCTTGAAATACGTCAGTATTCCTGCGAAAATTCGCCTCGTGCAGAACAAATTATCCTAAGCATAAATTTAAAAGTTATTTCTTCACAGTTCCTAATTTACTCTGCAAAAAGCGGAGTAGAGAGATAGCGGTCACCTGTATCAGGTAGGATAACAACAATTGTTTTGCCTTTGTTTTCGGAACGTTTTGCAAGCTCTGTTGCTGCGTAAACAGCGGCACCTGCCGAAATTCCAACGAGTATACCCTCACTTCTACCTACCTGCTTGCCTAATGCAAATGCGTTTTCGTTTGATACGGGTATTACTTCGTCATATATCTTTGTATTCAGCACATCCGGAACAAAGCCTGCGCCGATACCCTGTATTTTATGAGGTCCTGCTTTGCCCTGTGAGAGCACGGGAGAGCTTTCCGGTTCTACGGCAACTACCTTAATATCAGGGTTCTTTGATTTCAGATATTCGCCCGTTCCGGTTATTGTGCCGCCTGTGCCTACTCCGGCTACAAAGAAATCTACATTTCCGTCTGTATCCTCCCATATTTCAGGACCTGTTGTTGCTTTATGTACAGCAGGATTTGCAGGATTTACAAACTGTCCGGGAATAAAGCTGTTAGGAATTTCCTTTGAAAGCTCTTCGGCTTTTGCAATTGCACCTTTCATTCCTTTTGAACCGTCTGTCAGAACAAGCTCTGCACCATATGCCTTCATGATCTGGCGGCGCTCAACGCTCATGGTCTCGGGCATTGTAATAATAAGGCGATAACCCTTTGCAGCGGCTACCGACGCAAGACCTATTCCTGTATTGCCCGAGGTAGGCTCGATAATTACGCTGTCGGGCTTCAAAAGTCCCTTGCTTTCTGCGTCCTCTATCATAGCCTTTGCGATACGGTCTTTAATGCTGCCTGCAGGGTTGAAGTATTCAAGCTTTGCGAGGAGCTTTGCTTCAAGACCTAATTCTTTTTCGATGTGTGTAAGCTCCAGTAAAGGTGTTTTACCGATAAGCTGATCTGCGGATGTATAAATTTTACTCATAATATATTCCTCCTAAAAACCTATTAATATAGTATGTTAGTTGCTGAATAATATGATACTCTTATTTTTTCTATTTGTCAATAGTTTTTTTAAAAAAAGCTTGAAATCATATCAACCTTCTATTATAATAGGTAAAAAAGGAGGCGATAAGCATGCTAATATCAACAAGAGGACGATATGCCCTGCGACTGTTAATTGATATGGCAGAGCACAGCGGAAAGGATTATATAAAACTTAAAGACGTTGCAGAAAGACAAGATATATCGGAGAAATATCTCGAAAGCATTGTTAAGCAGCTTGTTACAGGTCACATTATAGTAGGTCTGAGAGGAAAAGGCGGAGGCTATCGTTTGTCAAAAGCACCTGATGAGATAGTAGTCGGAGATATAATGCGTCTGATGGAGGGCGGACTTGCGCCTGTTGCCTGTCTTGAAAACGAAAGCTTTAATTGTCCGAGAATGGGAATGTGCAGAACGCTGAATTTTTGGAGAGGGCTTGATGATGTGATCCACAAATATATTGACAGCTATACAATTGCAGACTTTATGCGTACAGATGAGTCAGGAAATGATTATGTGATATGAGTAAAAACTTCGTTTCGTTTCTAAAATGAAACGGAGTTTTTTCAGTTTTTTTCATTAAAAAAATTTTTATTTTAATACTTGACAAATCCTATAGGAATAGTATATAATAAGACGCAGGGAAGCAAAGGAGGCATTTGCGATGAAAGAATCGTTTACACACGCAACAGGTGTTAGGGGACGAATGTGTAAATAATGTAAGTATATATCTATAATACATAGAATGAATTAAGGAAAGAAAATTAACTTACATTATATTAACAGATAGAAAGAGGTAATCAATTATGTCAGAATATAAATTTGAAACTTTACAGCTCCATGTAGGACAGGAACAACCGGATCCGGCAAGCGATGCACGCGCAGTACCGATATACGCAACAACAAGCTATGTTTTCCGCAGCAGCGATCATGCGGCAGCTCGTTTCGGGCTTGCAGACGCAGGCAATATTTACGGCAGACTAACGAACTCTACACAAGGTGTGTTTGAAGAGAGAATAGCGGCACTGGAGGGCGGAGTTGCAGGTCTTGCATTAGCTTCGGGAGCTGCGGCTATAACAAATACTATTCAGGCACTTGCAAAAAGCGGTGAACATATTGTCGCACAGAAAACTATTTACGGAGGTTCTGCAAATCTCCTGGCACATACTCTTCCGCTTTACGGAATAAACACGACATTTGTTAATATTCATGACTTAGAAGAGGTAACAGCGGCTATTCAGCCAAACACTAAGGCAATATATATTGAAACGCTCGGCAACCCCAACAGCGATATTCCCGATATAGACGCACTTGCAGAGATCGCTCACGCACACGGTCTTCCGCTTGTTATCGACAATACATTCGGTACTCCATTTCTTATCAGACCGATAGAACACGGTGCAGATATTGTCATACACTCCGCAACCAAATTTATAGGAGGTCACGGAACTACACTTGGCGGTATAATAATAGACGGAGGTACGTTTGATTGGGCTAAATCGGGCAAATATCCGTGGATCTCCGAACCGAATCCGAGCTATCATGGAGTAAGATTTACCGATGCCGCAGGAAAGGCAGCGTTTGCAACATATATCCGTGCGATACTTCTCAGAGATACAGGTGCATGCATTTCTCCTTTTGCGGCATTTCTGCTTTTACAGGGTACAGAAACTCTCTCGCTCAGACTGGAACGTCACGCAGAGAATACGAAGAAGGTTTTGGAGTACCTTGTACATCATCCGCTTGTAGAAAAGGTATATCACCCATCTTTGGAGGATCACCCCGATCACGCTTTATACGAAAAATACTTCCCTAACGGTGGAGGTTCTATCTTTACTTTCGACATCAAGGGCGGCAAAGAAGAGGCATTCCGCTTTATCGACGGTTTAAAGATATTCTCACTTCTTGCCAATGTTGCAGATGTTAAGTCGCTCGTTATACACCCTGCAACAACGACTCATTCTCAGCTTACCGAATCCGAGCTTGAACAGGCAGGTATACATCAGAATACTATCCGTCTTTCTATCGGAACAGAGCATATTGATGATATTATCGCAGATCTTGAAAACGGATTTGCGGCTGTATAAAAAAATCACAGTCAATGCAGATGTGCGTTGGCTGTGATAAAAGGAAATATTACATAATAAAAAAAACTGCCGTTTGGTTTGACGGCGGTTTTTTATTTTACGGGAAAGGTTACATTTCTTCCGTCAGATATTATCAACCCGTCGTTATTCATTCGGCGGATCTCTCTCATAACTGCGCTTCTGTCTGCCCCAAGATAACTTGCAAGCCTGTCAAATGTGATAGGTATTCTTACCTCGCTGTGATCTGCAGATGTTTGTCTGAGGTATTCAAAGTATGCAAGCAGTTTTTCTCTGAGAGATTTTTTGCTGAGAATATTTATATGGAGCGACATATACTGCGCTCTCTGAGAGGTAAACATCAGCATTTTTTTGATAAGCTCGCTGTGATTCTCACAGTTGTGCTTACAGTTGTTTATTACATTCGTATAGTTGACGAATAATACTTTGCACTTGCTTTCGGCAACCACTATATATTCCACAGATTCAAGAGGCATTATTATGTATTGTCCGAAGCTGTCGCCGACAGTCAGAAAGTCGGAAATACTCTCGTGACCGTTTTCATCTATACACATAATACAAGCCTTGCCTTCAAGCAGAAGTCCTATAAGATCGCTGCTGCCGCTCAGCGATAAGATAATATCTCCCTTTTCAAAGATTTCATATTTTTTGGATTCACAGTTATTCAGATCAGAAAATGTGCTGTTTTCCGACAGATCGAATGTATGCTCCGAGAGATTGTGTGTTCCTGATTTTTTTACTTTGAGTTTTGTATTCATTTATCCATGTTCCTAATTAGTAATTATTAACTAAAATTCTACAATAATTTTAAAAAATAGTCGTTGCGGTTGCAACAGTATTATTTTCGGTTTTGTGATAAAATAAAAAAGATGATATAATTTATTTTATTGTGTCTTTACAAACTGTCTATTGTAAATGCCGGTAACCTGCAAATGTAAAATTTTCGTCACCATTACATTATAACCTTTTTTTGTTGCGGTTGCAACCGGTTTTTAAAAAAATAATTATTATAGTGTTTGGCAAAACAAAATATCAGCGGTATTTCCGTTCGAGAAAAAACTTGATTTTGCTTAAATGCTGAAGGAGGTAACTATGCAAAAGTTAAGTGAAGCTGCTGTTGCAAAGATCAATGAGATTTGTGACAGGCATATCAATGACAAAACTCCTTTGATGATGATCCTCAGCGATATTCAGAAGGAGTACGGTTATGTACCTGTTGAGGTTCAGGAGATCGTTTCCGAAAAGACAGGTATTTCGGTAGCCGAGATCTACGGAGTTGTAACATTCTACTCGTTCTTCTCGCTCAAACCAAAGGGAAAATACATAATTGGCTGCTGCTTGGGTACAGCTTGTTATGTAAAGGGCGCTCAGCAGATAATAGACAAGTTTTCCGAGATACTGGGCATCGGACCCGGTGAAACAACAGAAGATGGTTTGTTTACATTAGATGCACTGCGCTGTATCGGTGCTTGCGGTATTGCTCCCGCAGTAACAATAAACGGCACTGTATATCCGAAAATGGAAGTCGGTCAGGTTGCCGGCGTTATCGAACAGTATCGCAGTAAGGAGGATTAAGATATGAAAATAACAACAAGCGAACAGCTTGACAGCTTGCTTCAAAGCTGCACCGAATGTCTTAACAACAAAATAAACGGTGAAAACGGCAAACGTGCGGTTGTACTTTGCGGCGGTACAGGATGTCTTTCTTCAAACTCTAACGATATCAAAGCAAAGTTTATCGAGCTTATCGAGAAAAATGGTCTTTCAGATAAAGTAACGGTAAACCAGGTTGGCTGCTTTGGATTCTGTTCACAGGGTCCTTTCGTAAAGATCTTCCCCGAAGATACACTTTATCGTCTTGTAAAGGTAGAAGATGTTGAAGAGATCGTAAATACCGACCTCATAAACGGACAGATCGTTGACAGACTCCTTTATATCGATCCCGCTACAAAAGAAAAGGTTGAGAAGCAGGACGATATTAATTTCTATAAAAAGCAAAAGAGAGTAGCTTTGCACGGCTGCGGTCTTATCAATGCAGAAGATATAAACGAGGCTATGGGTTACGGCGCATTTAAGGGCTTGAAGAGAGCTCTTACAATGACTCAGCAGGAAGTTATCGACGAAGTATTGGCATCAGGACTCAGAGGCAGAGGCGGCGCAGGCTTCCCGACAGGCCGCAAGTGGTCTTTTGCATATGCAAATGCAGCAGATCAGAAGTATGTAGTATGTAACGGAGACGAGGGCGACCCGGGCGCATTTATGGATCGTTCGATTCTTGAAGGAAATCCGTTTGCAGTTATCGAAGGTATGATGATCGCAGGCTATGCTATCGGCGCATCAGAGGGTTACTTCTATGTACGTGCAGAGTATCCTATCGCTGTTGACCGTTTGCAGAAGGCTATAGATCAGATGACAGAGCTTGGCATTCTCGGCGACAACATTCTCGGCACAGACTTCTCGTTCAGAGCTAACATTCGTCTTGGTGCAGGCGCATTCGTATGCGGCGAAGAAACAGCATTGCTCAACTCTATCGAGGGTAAGAGAGGTATGCCTCGTCCGAGACCTCCGTTCCCTGCTGTTAAGGGTCTTTGGGGCAAGCCGACAATAGTTAATAACGTAGAAACACTTGCATGTGTTCCTTATATTCTTCGTGAGGGTGCAGGTGAATTTGCATCCACCGGTACAGATCGTTCTAAGGGTACAAAGGTATTTGCACTCGGCGGCAAGGTAAACAACGTAGGTCTTGTAGAAGTTCCCATGGGTACAACACTCAGAGAGCTTGTTTATGATATAGGCGGCGGTATTCCCGGCAACAAGAAGTTTAAGGCTATCCAGACAGGCGGTCCTTCCGGCGGATGTCTTACGGAAGAATATCTTGATGAGCCTATCGACTTCGATAACCTTGTAGCAAAAGGCTCTATGATGGGTTCGGGCGGAGCTATCGTAATGGACGAAGATAACTGTATGGTTAACATCGCTAAATTCTATATGGAATTTATCTGCGATGAATCCTGCGGTAAGTGCTCACCGTGTCGTATCGGTACAAAGAGAATGCTTGAAATTCTTACAAAGATCACAGACGGCAAGGGTACAATGGAAGATCTCGACGAGCTTGAGGTTCTCGCAGAAGCAGTTAAAAACAACTCTCTGTGCGCTCTCGGTCAGACTGCCGCTAACCCGATCGTATCTACAATGACACACTTTAAAGATGAGTATATCGCTCACATTGTTGACAAGCGTTGTCCTGCAGGTATTTGTAAGAACCTGATGAAGTACACTATCGTTAAAGACTCCTGCTTCGGCTGCGGACTTTGTGCACGTCAGTGTCCTGTTGACGCTATCAGCGTTACAGATTATACCGCTCCGGGCAAGAAGAAGCCTGCAATGCAGATCGACACAGATAAGTGCATCAAGTGCGGTATGTGTATGGCATCTTGTAAGTTCAAGGCTATTGTTAAGGAATAACCGGGAGGGATATAAATGTCACTTGTTAATATAAAAATAGAAGGCGTACCGTATCAGGTTGAAGCCGGCCTGACAATTTTAGAGGCTGCAAGAAGATGCGGTTACGATATTCCGTCGTTATGTACATTTAATAACGGTCAGTGTTCCCAGGGCTCCTGCCGTGTATGTCTGGTAGAGGCAACAGGCGCAAGAGGTTTGGTAGCATCTTGTGTATATCCTGTAGCAGAGGGAATGGAAATTCGCATTTCTTCTCCCAAAGCTGTTAAGGCAAGAAGAACATCTGTTGAGCTTATTCTTTCAAACCACAACAAGAATTGCCAGCAGTGTCCCAAGAACGGCAACTGCGAGCTTCTTAATGTTGCAAAAATAACAGGTGCTCGCGAGAACGTATTTGTTGGAGAAAAAACACCTACAACATTTGACGACGTATCACCGTCTATCGTAAGAGATACATCAAAATGTATTCTTTGCGGACGCTGCGTAGCAAGATGTCAGGAGGCACACGGCAACGGTATTCTCGGATTTGAAAACCGTGGTTTCTCAACTATCGTAGCTCCGGCAGGCAACCGTTCATTTGCTGATTCTCCGTGTCTGCTTTGCGGTCAGTGTGTGTCCGTATGTCCGACAGGCGCTCTTATGGAGAAATCGGAGATCACAAAGATCGATGAAGCTATGGCAGCAGGCAAGCACGTTATTGTACAGACAGCTCCCGCAGTAAGAGCATCTTTGGGTGAAGAGTTCGGAATGCCCGTAGGCACACCCGTAACCGGTAAAATGGTTGCAGCTTTGAAGCGTCTGGGCTTTGATAAGGTTTATGATACAAACTTCGGTGCAGACCTCACGATCATGGAAGAAGCAAACGAGCTTCTTGCAAGAGTTAACAACGGCGGCACATTGCCGATGATCACCTCCTGCTCACCGGGTTGGGTAAACTATGCAGAGTACTACTATGGTGACTGTCTTGATCATCTTTCTTCATGTAAATCTCCTCACGAGATGGAGGGTGCTATCCTTAAGTCTTATTATGCAGAGAAAAACGGCATAGATCCGAAGGATATTTTTGTAGTATCAATTATGCCCTGTACTGCTAAGAAGTATGAAAAGGATCGTCCTGCACTTGTAACAAACGGCTTGAAGGATGTTGACGTTGTTCTTACAACAAGGGAACTCGGAAATCTCATCAAGCGTTCCGGCATCAACTTTGCTAAGCTTCCGGATGAAGAATTTGATCAGGATCTCGTAGGCACATATACAGGCGCAGGCGTTATCTTTGGTGTAACAGGCGGTGTTATGGAGGCTGCTCTCCGTACTGCTTACTATGTACTTGAAGGCAAAGAGTACGGTCCTGTTAACTTTACAGAGGTTAGAGGCTTTGACGGCTTGAAAGAAGCTACATTTGTACTTGCAGGCAAAGAGATCAAGATCGCTGTTGCTCACGGCATGAAGAATGCTAAGCCTATTATGGACGATATTCGTGCAGGTAAATCTCCTTATACATTTATCGAGATCATGTGCTGCCCGGGCGGTTGCATCAACGGCGGCGGACAGTCTTATGTACGTCCGACAATGCTTCCGAATGAAGCTCTCGACATTCTCGACACATACAAAGCGAAGCGAGCAGCTGCCCTTTATTCAGAGGATGAAAGACAGGCACTTCGTCAGTCGCATAACAACCCGCAGATCCAGCAGCTTTATAAAGAGTTCCTTGGTGAACCGAACTCTCATAAGGCTCACGAGCTTCTGCATACAACTTATGTAAGTGACAGAGTAAGATTCAAGTAATATTAATATTTCATAATAATAGTGGCGGTTGGGTTTTCTCAGCCGCCTTTTATATCTGCAAAACTAAGGAACTGTGCAGAAATAACTTGTGCATTTATGCTTGTCTAATTCGTCCTGTGTGTCGTTGCAATACCTTGAAATACGACAGTATTCCTGCGGCATTGCGCCTATCACAGAACAAATTATTCTGCGCCTAAATTGCACAACTTATTCCTACACAGTTCCTAATCAATATTAATGATACTTTTAAAAAACCATTGAAAAAATACTCGATACATTATATAATAGTATTGTGATTTCCTTGGAATCATATATTTTTTAACTTAAAGGTGAATAATATGAAAATGAATTATATTTGTGCATTGGTATTAGCTATCATTTCATTCGGTCTTATCATTACTGCTATCGTGTTTAATATTTTGGAAAAAGACGAGATCTGTATGTATTTCGGTATGGGTGCAAGCGGAGCAGCTTTTATGTCTGTATTATTTGGCATAAACAGTTGGAAAGGTAAGTAACGGAGCAATTTATGAAGTCAATAAGAAGCATTATTGAAAACACGGTGTCTATTTCGATGTTTAATAAAGGTCTTGCAGGCAAAATATTTGAAGAGGTCAAGATCACAGGTGCAAAGGTAGTAATGAAAAATAACTCTGCGGAATGTGTATTGCTTGCTCCGAGTGAATATCTCGATCTCATAGACAGACTAAACACAATGCGTGCAGTATCAGTTGCCTGTGAGCGTCTTGCAAGTGTCAAGCCGTCACAGCTCCTAACAAAAGAGGAGTTTTTTAGCAAAGCCTCATTAAACAATGATTACGAAATACCGGTGAGTGGGGTTGATTTTGAATGAATATGCTGGTGAGATTTCTGCCTGAATTTGCAGAAGATGTTAAAGCTTTTTCACAGCATGATCGTTCTGTAATAAAAGCAGCTGTTGAAAATATCATAAAATATCCGTATAAAGACGAAAAAGACGGCGGATACGGAAAGCCTGCCGTAAGCACATCAAACGGGTGTGTATATACCGCAAAGGTGTTTTTTACGGATATAAGAATAGTATATAAAATAATGCACTCAAACAACAAAACACTAATGGTATTTGCAGCAGTCACTTCCGATACTAATTCTCTATCATAAATTTTTGGTGAAGTCAAATTCCTTAAAGAATTGGGCGTGATATAAAAATGAATATTTTACTTGCTGAAGATGAACGAAGAATGGCACAGGCTCTCTGCGAAATACTCAGAAGAGAGGGCTATGATGTCAATAGTGTATTTGACGGAACGTCTGCTGTTAATGCACTCGAAACAAAACAGTATGATGTTATTATCTTAGATGTAATGATGCCCGGAATGTCAGGCTTTGAGGTTGCGTCATACGCAAGAGAAATGGGTATAGATACACCTATACTTATGCTCACGGCTAAAGCCGAGCTTGATGATAAGGTTGAGGGTCTTGACAGCGGTGCAGACGATTATTTGACAAAACCGTTTATGACAAAAGAGCTATTGGCACGAATAAGAGCGTTGACCAGAAGAAGAAAGAAAAACTCCGATACATCTCTTTCATACGGTGATATAGCTTTGGAAAAAGCTTCCTTTACTCTGAAATGTACGAGTACCGAACAAACCATACGATTAAGCGATAAAGAGTTCCGTATTCTGGAGTACCTTATCTCAAACAGCGGTCAGATACTTACAAGAGAACAGTTTGCTGTAAGAATCTGGGGCAGCGACAGCGAATCCGAGTATAATAATGTAGAAGTATATATGACATTTACACGAAAAAAGCTTTCCTTTGTCGGTTCTAAAACAAAAATTAAAGCTGTCAGGGGCTTAGGGTATGAGCTGAGATTTATAGAGGGTGCAAATGTTTAAAAAATCGAGAATAAAAATAATCGGGCTTGTTATGTCTGTCATAATTGCATTTTTCTCGGGTATGATCGCCGTTATCTATACATCAAGCTATGCCGATATAACAGCGCAGAATCACAGCCTTTTACTGCGGTATGCCGATCGCTATTCTTTGAACGAAGAAAAGAAAGCCAAACCGCAGGGACAAACGAACAACAGGGGAGATAAAAAAGACACACCCGAAAATGCTGCCAATATGTCCCGGAAGCCGGATAATGTACCTCCCGATGAAAAAGACAGAAACGGCAGAGAACCGGAACGAAACGAAATATATAATTCCGTTAACTTTTATTCTGCCGCATTTGCCGAGAACGGTCAAACCTTAAAAATTGATACGTCAAATTCACAAAAGTATGATGAAGAAACAGTAGATCAGATCTGCCGTGAAATACTTGGATTCAATAAAGAATTTGGTCATTATAAAAGCTATGTATATATAGTAAAAACTCACTCAGAATATACTCTTGCAGTGTTTATGGATAATGCCGTGGCGTCGGATAACATTAAAACTTTAGTACGCTACACGGCAATTTTTGGCTGTACGGGAATAATATTTGTTTTCATTTTGTCTTTTTTTCTTTCGGGTATTATAATGCGTCCTCTTGAAGAAAGCTATAAAAAACAAAAGCAGTTTATTTCAGACGCAGGTCATGAGCTTAAAACTCCTGTGGCTGTGATAGCCGCTAATGCAGAGCTTTTATCTGATGATATAGGTCAGAATGTCTGGCTTTCAAATATCTGCTATGAAAATGAAAAAATGAGTTTGCTTATAAAACAGCTTTTAGAGCTTTCAAAAACCGAGAATACATCTGCCGTTTTTGAAGATATTGACCTCAGCCGTCTGGCAATGGGAGAGGCATTGCCGTTTGAAAGCATAGCATTTGAAAAAGGTCTGGAGCTTGAATATGACATTGACGAGAATATTCATGTCTCCGGTTCATCGGTTCAGCTGAAGCAGCTTATCGCAATTATGATAGATAATGCCGTTCAACATTCCGATAAGAAGGGTACGATCACTCTTTCTCTCAAAGCAAGCGGAAAAAACGCCGTATTCTCAGTGAAAAATCCGGGTGAGGAAATTCCGCCGGAAATGAGGGAAAAGATATTCGAGCGTTTTTACAGAGGAGATGCATCGCACACAGATAAGGGCGGACATTACGGCTTGGGGCTTGCCATTGCAAAGGCTGTTGCACAAGCACATAAAGGAAAGATAAATGTGAAGTGTGAGTGTGGCAAAGTTGAATTTTTAGTGAATATTCCAATTATTTAAAAAGCTTCAATTTTCGTTCAATCTTTGTTTGATAGTATTTATACATCGAAATAATACTACAAAATCTATCAAACGGAGGTAATTTTCAATGAAAACACTCAGACGAATGTTAGGCATTTTCCTGTCTGTATTAATGATAGTCGGTGTTATACCGCAGACTATACAGGCAAGTGCAGCCGACACAACACCGGATTATTCCTACACACTTACAGGCAATATGGGTGCGTTAATATCGTTTTCCGATATTAAAGTAACATCTGCCGTGCTTGATAACAGCACGCTTGCAGACGTGACCTTTACCGATAACACCGTTACTGTTACAGGCAAAAGCAATGCTGCAGGCACAGCCCTGCTTACTGTAAACGACACACTCGATTTTGAAATTCCTATCGGTCATACAACATTTATTATGAACGATAACACAGTTACCGTATATGACGGAAACGGCGCAAATTACGAGGTATACGGTCAGATATATACAAGCACAGATTCACAGACGGTAATTCCCACAAAAAACAGCGACGGCTCTTATACTTATACTAATACAGACGATTACAAGCTGAACGTAAATGTAACAAAAGCAGGCGGAACATATGTATTCTCAGGTATCGGAAATGATATGAGTATTTCCGTAAACAAGGGTTTAACAGCGAAAACAGATATTTTGCTTGCAGGACTTACTCTTTCAAGCTCTTATACATCACCTGTAACGATAAAGAAGGAGTCAACTGCCCCTGTAAATATCAAAGCTTTACAGGGAGTAAATTCTTTATCGGACAGTGAGTTTAATAATGCCGATACATACGGTGATACCGCAGACGGCGCCGACGGTACAAACGCAGAATATGCAGAGTCTGCCGTAATAAAGGCAAAAGCAAATTCAAACCTCACGCTTTGCGGTAAAGGTACTCTCAATATAAAATGTGTGACTAAAAACGCAGTTAAAGTCGGTGAATACGGAACACTCACCATAAGAAATATTATACTTAATGCAGAATCTGCAAAGAATGGTATTTCGTGCGATAACATAATGAATATTAATTCGGGTGTCATCACAGTTGACGCACAGGGCGGTGATGCAGTGCGTTCAGACCCGGACGAGGTAAACGCAGATGCAGGGTGCAGTGCGATCATCAATATCAACGGCGGTACACTCAACCTCACAGCATCAAGTGATGCTGTACAGTCTGCACAGAATGTAGAAATATCGGGCGGTACTTTCAATATTAAAACAGGTGCAGGATATAACGACAAAAGCCTTGATAAAGATACTATGAGCTGCAAAGGCATAAAAGCCTCTGCCAATACATCTGATACAACAGATACAGACACAGTTACAGATACCTCTGAATCTACAAATACAATAAGCATCACAGGCGGTACATTCAATTTAAACTGTGCAGATGATGCAGTACATTCAGACGGCTATGTTGTTATCGAGGGCGGTATATTTAATATATACACAGGTGATGACGGAGTTCACGCAGATACGTCGCTTACTCTCGGAAAAGAAAACGGCGATGACGGTGCTGTTGTGATAAATGTTAATACCTCTTACGAAGGACTTGAAGCAGGCAGCGTATATATATATTCCGGTACGTATAATGTTTATGCTTCTGATGACGGTATAAATGCCGCAGCAGGCAACGGAAACTTCAATGAAGGCGGAGACCCGGGCAGACCGGATCCGAGAACAGGTATTGAACCTTCAAGCCCTCCGCCGAGACCCGATGATTCAGATTTTACACCGCCCGATCCATTTGATCCCGACAATCCTAACGCAGGCGGCTACTATAAGCTTGAGATATACGGCGGTAATATTTTTGTAAACTGTGACGGTGACGGACTCGACTCAAACGGCACAATTACAGCAACAGGAGGTAATTCTATCGTATGGAGTATGCGTTCGGGCGGCGATAACTCGCCTATCGACTGTGACGGCTCGTTTACGGTAAATGGCGCAGTTATATTCGGCGCAGGAAGCAGCGGTATGAATGA
>JAFOMO010000058.1 GCA_017418905.1 Clostridia bacterium
CAAGAAAAGCAGGAGGATGTTCCTGCCGAAGAGAAAACGGAGGAGAACGAGGAAGAAAACATTGAAAACTCCGATTTTGATGTTGATGACGAGGATTACGAGGAGTATGACGTGGGCAGCGACGAATATGAGGAGATATTTGAACCCGACGACGAGAGTGCCGGTGCTTTTGTAGGCAAGGCAAACATAGCCGACAGCGACGACGAACAGGACGACGAGGACGAAGAAGATGATGACGACGACGACGCTTTCTCTACAAAGACGAAGGTCATTATCGGTATAATTATAGCTCTTCTGGTAGCTCTTATTATCGGCGCAGGCATTTATTTCTATGCACATAAAGATCAGGGACAGCCCGAGCCTGCTGTATCATCGGCAGTTGACGAGAATGGAGTTAAATCCATAAAGTTCCCTGAGTCATCTATAAGTCTGAGAGTCGGAGAGTCTGTATCGCTTAATATTATTATCGAGCCTGAGAGTGCTCAGGATAAGGTTCTGAAGCTTAAGTCTAACGATCCGTCAATTGCAAAGGTTGACGAGCAGGGCAGAGTTACTGGCGTATCCTCAGGTTCAACAACTATTACCGCAACACTCAAGAGCAACGAAACAGTAACAGCTTCTCTTATCGTTAACGTAATTGACGAAAAGCAGAACGCAATAAATGTATATAACAAGTTTATCAACTCTATTCTTGACGGTTCGACAGATATTGATTCTACCGACAGCGAAGAGCCCGAGGAAGAAAATGATGAAGATTCCGACAGCGAGTCTGATACAGATACAGAAGAAACAAAGACAGTTGTTAAGAATACTCTCACAGGTTCTATCATCAGAGATCTGAACAGTGACGGCGATTTAGAGCTTGCACTTTATTATCATCGTGATAATGACGAGGACAATGTAAGAATTTTCTATCTTGCTGAAGAGGGCAAGGAGGAAGAGACCGAAGAAGAAACAGAGCCTCAGTATGACGAAGAGGGCAACCTCATAGAGAGTGACTCTGATACAGCAACAGATACAGATTCCGATGCTGCACCGAAGGAGAAAATACTCACAGAAGCTGATCTCTATTCAGAGATGTACAGTGTATGCTATTCTACTATCGAACAAGACGCAACAGGCTGGGATACCTGCTTTGTAGAGGTCAAAGAGGATGAAGTAGCAAAGGCAAGAGTAACAATTCTCTCAGAGGATTACTCAGCTCCCACATATGTTTATGAGTCCGAGGACGAAACTGTGGCAACAGTTGACAATCAGGGTAATATCAAGGGTATCAAGCCGGGTGTTACATTCGTTACAGTAACTTCTCCGCTTAACTCAGAGGCAATTGCCAAGATTAAAGTCAAGGTTAAGGATGATACCGATATGCTTGACGAGTATCTTGCAAATATTCCGAAGGTACAGTCAACAAATGACTCTGTTATCTCAACAATAACTCTTACCGGCAAAGCGATCGTTGATATTGACAACGATGGTATGAGCGAGCTTATCCTCAGATATAACTACGGCGGAAATGTTGAAACTATCAGCATAGTTAAGGTTGAAAACGAAAAGTGTGTTGAGTATAAGACCTACAACAACCTTTCCGATCTGTATGAATATTACGAGGACAACGGCTCATATAAGAATTCTATTCTTATCCACTACACAACAGGTGCTGTAAACCTTGAGTACAGAGCAACCGTATCTAAGAAAGATTCAAAGACAAGAACCTCGGAGCAGAGAATTTTCAGTCTTGAAAATAACGGCAGCCTGAGCGAGCTTATCAACTTTACAACTACAACAGATGTTTCTACAAAGACAGTTACATCAGAGGTTGTTGTAAATGATGAATCGACAGTCACGTCTTCTCGTATTCTTGACGACAGTGAAGAAGAAACAGATACAACATACTATGATCCCGATGACAGCGAAGAAGACAGCGAGTCTTACGAAGATAGTGAAGAGGATCAGGAGCTTGATAACGATTACGGTTATGAAGAAGCTTATGCAAGATTGTCATTTGAAGATATTGTAAAGAAAGCAGATCAGCTTTCAGGCGACGAAGATGACGAAGATGAAGATGATTATGATTACGATTATGACAATAACGACAATGACAACGATAACGATAACAACGATGATGACGACGAGCCTGTAACCTCTACGGTAACTACCGAGATCACAGAAGAAACAACAAAGTATTTTGTAAACGGTTCTCCTGTTGAGCAGAGTGTTTATGAGGAATTTCTCAGCACATGGGCTGCACGTTTCAGCGTTTGGAACGCTTGGGAAAGCGTATAACACTTAAATAATAAATTTGTCCTTTCCGATGTATTCAGTTTTTACTTAAAAATCGGGAAGGACTTTTTTTATAAATATGTGAATATTGCCTTGTAATAATTTGTTGGTTGCTGTATAATTATAAGTAATAATCTTTTTTTGATACGAAAAATATTAAAGGATGTGTTTGTTTTGGCAAAAAGTACGATCAGAATATCAAACCATACGTTTACTATTACGTCTGATGACGATCAGCAATATCTCGACAGTATAACAACTAAGGTGGAGAACAGAGTTAAACGGCTTGCCGATGAAATGCCGAACAGAAATCTTGTTGACGTTGCTTTGTTTGTCGCTATGGATTACTGCGATCAATATACAAAGGCTAAAGGCGACGGCAGCGACATGAGAACTCAGATAAAAGACTATTTGCAGGAATCAAGCTTTTTGAGAAAGAAGCTTGACGAAGCAACAAGAGAAAACGAAAAACTCAAAGCCGAAATTGAAACTCTGAGAAACAGAATGTCATCAGAAAATGTGCCAAAGCAGGCGGTTGAAGAAATTCCCGAAAGAATAGGAAAAGCAAAGCCTTCAAAGCCTGCGTCTTTGGTAAAAAAGGATAGAGCGATACTTCAAAAAGAACCTGCGGTTACGCCGGACGAAGAAACAGAAGAAGAAACTGTTTTTGATTCGGTCATACCGCAAGTGACCGAATCGGCAGAGAATAACGAAATTATACCAACAGAAGAGAAAGACTCTGCCCCTGTAAGCGGAGATTTTGAGAACGATCCGTTTGGTGAAAGCGCAGACGCAGCAGCCGAAATTATGAGCTTCTTTGAGCAGAACTCTTTGTTTGATGATGAAGACTGAGAATAATAACGGCAATATCGAAATACTTGCCCCTTGCGGTTCGTATGATTCGATAATTGCTGCCGTAAGAAAGGGAGCCGATGCCGTGTACATCGGTTCTTTGAAATTCAGCGCAAGAGCGTATGCCGCAAATTTTGATAATGAACAGCTAAAACAAGCCGTGTCATACTGTCATCTGCACTCTGTTAAGGTGCATATGGCAGTCAATACTTTGTTGAAGGATAACGAGCTTGAACAAGCTCTTTATACTGTCAAAAAAGCTTGTGACGCAGGAGTTGACGCTTTTATAGTGCAGGACTTAGGGCTTGCAAGTCTGCTGAAACAGATGTTCCCCGAAATTGTACTTCATGCGTCAACGCAAATGACCATTCATACCCCCAATGGCGCAAATATGGCGCACAGCTTAGGTTTTGAACGTGTTGTTCTTGCAAGAGAAATGAATAAAACCGAGATAGAACAGGTTGTGATAGCCTGCCCTGCCGAAACAGAGGTCTTTGTACACGGCGCACTTTGTATGTGCGTTTCGGGGCAGTGCTATCTGTCTGCTATGATCGGCGGCAGAAGCGGAAACAGGGGGAGATGCGCTCAGCCTTGCCGCCTGCCTTTCAAGGTGAACGGCGGTTCTGGAAATGATCTGAGCTTAAAAGACAACTGTATTATAGATAAATTGTCACAGCTCGAAAAAATGGGTGTTACAAGTGCAAAAATAGAGGGCAGAATGAAACGTCCCGAATATGTCGCAATGGCTGCTGCGGCTTGCAGAAAAAGCGCAGACAGCGGTAATGCCGATGAAAACGATATTGAACGTCTTAAAGCCGTTTTTTCGAGAAGCGGTTTTACAGACGGTTATTATACGGGTAAAACGGGAAAAACAATGTTCGGTATACGTTCAAAGGACGATGTTGTTTCCGCAACCGATAAAATGTTGGCCGATATTCGCCGTGAGTATAAAGATGAGGTACAAACAAATCCCACAGATATTACATTGACGGTAAAATCTGCCGTTCCTGCCGTATTGACCGCAGAATCAAGAGGGTATTGTGTAAACATAGAGGGCGATATTCCCGAATACGCAAGCAAAACTCCGTTAAGCGCAGACAAAGCCGAAGAACAGCTTTGCAAGACGGGCGGAACGTCCTTTTTTATACGAAATATAAATATTGATATAGAACAGGGGCTTACATTGCCGCTGTCTGCGCTCAACCGTATGAGGCGGCAGGCTCTTCAAATGCTTGAAGAAAAAATAACCGAGGTAAAGCCTTACAAATATTGTGAGATAGAGCAAAAGTCTGTTATACCATATAAAAGACGGAGTAAGCCCGTATTCAGGGCGAGCTTCAGAAGCTGCGATATTCCCGATATTTTCAAAAAATGTGAGTATGTATATGTACCTCTCTTGACGGACATATCACAGCTTGAAAGCCTTAAAAACAGAGGCTTTAATGTTGCCGCAGAAATACCGAGAATGATGTTCGGTACGGAAGATAAGATAAAGCAGGCGTTAACAGAAGTCAAGAAGATCGGTATTGAAGATGTATATTGTAATAATATCGCCGCTGTATCGCTTGCAAAGAAGGCAGGGCTTAATATACACGGCGGCTTTGCGCTTAATGTGTTTAACAGTCAAACGGCGGACGTTTACGAAAAAATGGGCGCAGCTGATATAGAGGTGTCGTTTGAGCTTAAAGCCGAACAGATAAATAAAATGGGCGGTACTGTAAAAAGAGGTATAGTCGGATACGGTTATTTGCCGCTTATGATAATGAGAAACTGCCCGAACAAAAACGGATACGGCTGTAAGAAATGCGGCGGCAGGAGTACCATAACAGACCGAAAGGGCAACAGGTTTACTCTTATGTGTATAAACGGCTGTACTGAGCTTTTAAATTATGTTCCGCTTGTATTATCCGATAAGCAAGACAAATTCAGAAATATTGATTTCTTAAATCTGCGCTTTACTTACGAAACGCCGCAGGAGTGCGAGCGTGTATTCAAGGCTTATTTGAACGGTGAAAAGCCTGTGGGCGAGTGTACCGCAGGTTTGTATTTCAGGGGAGTTGAATAATATAATATGCAGAGTATAAAGGTCAAAAGGGTGAGAGAAAATGCAGTTTTGCCGAAACGTGCAACAGAAGGTGCGGCAGGTGCGGACTTATACGCTTGTATAGATAAGCCGATAACGATAGAAAGCGGCGATCTTGTAATGATACCCACAGGTATTGCAATAGAATTGCCCTCGCCGTCTGTTGCAGGCTTTGTGTTTGCAAGGAGTGGTTTAGGTATAAAGTACGGCATTTGTCCGAGCAATGCGGTAGGCGTGATAGACAGCGATTACAGGGGCGAGATATGCGTAGGACTTACCAATCACGGGAAACAGCCGTTTGTTATCGAACCTCAAATGAGAATAGCGCAGTTGGTTATAATGCCCGTAGTACAGTTTGATGTTGAAGAAACGCAGGAGCTGTGCGATACAAAGAGAGGGAATGGAGGGTTTGGCTCGACAGGCGTAAAATGATATATAAAATAGCAGCGGTATATATTGTACTTATTAATATTATGGCATTTATTGTATATGGTATAGACAAAGCAAAAGCAAAACAGAATAAATGGAGAATACCCGAAAAGGTACTTATCATTTTTGCAATTCTCTGCGGCAGTATAGGTGCGATTTTGGGTATGATCGTATTTCATCACAAAACACGAAAGCCAAAGTTTTATGTCGGAGTACCCATAATCATAGTTTTGCAGATAGCTTTGACGGTATTATATTTTTATACAACGCATTAAAAACGGGGCAGTCGTTACAAGACTGCCCTATAATAATTTTACTTGTTGATCGGGTGTTCTTCTATGTATTTATCAATTATTTCGGCGGCTGTGCGGACGAATTTTATACAAGGGCGCACCTTGTAATATTTTTCTGTACGCTGTTCGGGTGTGGGTTCGCTTGTTACCTTCAAGCCTTTGAGAAGCTCTCTGCAAACGATCGTGCCGTGTTCCTCTTTGAATTGGTTTGCAAGCTCCTGAATACGTTTGTAATGCTCCGATTTTTCGTCAAAGGTAAAGTTTTCACCTGTGCCGTACAGCAGACCTGCTATCATAAACATAGCCGAGCAGGTACCGCATACCTCACGCATTCTGCCCATGCCGCCGCCAAAGCTTGACGAGAGCCGCAGGGCTGTTTCTTTATCCATTTCGGTCACATCGCAGAAAGCCGCAAATACAGATTGAGCGCAGTTATAGCCGCCTGCAAACAAGTCGCAGGCTTTATCGGAATGAGCCGACATACTATCAAGACCTTTCTTGTTTGAATTATGTGTTTTGTATAGAAGATATTTTATGTACTTTTGATTATACTTCTTAACCTCGAAAAAATCAATCCTTAATATCGACTAAAAAAATACATAAAAAACTCTTGATTTGATTTGCGTTATGTAGTATTATATTATAAAGGCGGACAAGTCTGTCAAATAACATAAAGGAGTATTAAACAATGATCTATTCGCACGAAGTTGAAACAATGTGCCCTATCGCACAGGGCGTTGCTCACGGCGCTGCTCCGATTCCCGAGGAGGCAAAGTGGGTTAAGGCAAAGGAAATCAAAGATATTTCGGGCTTTACACACGGTATTGGCTGGTGTGCACCTCAGCAGGGTACATGTAAGCTTACACTTAATGTTAAAGAGGGCGTTATTCAAGAGGCTCTCGTTGAGACTATCGGCTGTTCCGGTATGACACACTCCGCAGCTATGGCTTCCGAAATTCTTCCCGGCAGAACAATTCTTGAGGCTTTGAACACAGACCTCGTATGCGACGCTATAAATACAGCTATGAGAGAGCTGTTCTTGCAGATCGTTTACGGTCGTTCACAGTCTGCATTCTCCGAGGACGGTCTTGTAGTAGGCGCAGGTCTGGAGGATCTCGGCAAGGGTTTGCGTTCACAGGTCGGCACAATGTACGGCACACTCGCAAAGGGTCCCCGTTACCTCGAAATGACCGACGGTTATGTTACAGGTCTTGCTCTTAACGAGGATAACGAGATCATCGGCTACAAGTTTGTAAACTTCGGCAAGATGATGGACTTCATCAAAGCAGGTGACGACGCAAACAAGGCTTTCGAGAAAGCACAGGGTCAGTACGGCAGAGTTGCAGACGCAGTTAAGATCGTAGATCCCAGAAAGGAATAAGGAGGAGCAGAAAATGGCATTATTTGAATCTTATGACAGAAGAGAAAAGCAGATCCTTGCTGTTATTAAAGAGTACGGCATAAATTCCATTGAGGAATGTGCAGAAGTTTGCAAAGAAAAGGGTCTTGACATCTATAAGCTTGTTGAGAGCATTCAGCCTATCTGCTTTGAGAATGCTAAGTGGGCTTACACAGTAGGCTGTGCTATTGCTATAAAGAAGGGCTGTACAAAGGCAGCAGACGCAGCAGCAGCAATTGGTGAGGGACTTCAGGCTTTCTGTATTCCCGGTTCTGTTGCAGATCAGCGTAAGGTTGGTTTAGGTCACGGCAACCTCGGCAAAATGCTTCTTGAAGAGGACACAGAGTGCTTTGCATTCTTGGCAGGTCACGAGTCTTTCGCAGCAGCAGAGGGTGCTATCGGTATTGCAGAAAAGGCAAACAAGGTAAGACAAAAGCCTTTGAGAGTTATCCTCAACGGTTTGGGCAAAGACGCTGCACAGATCATTGCTCGTATCAACGGTTTCACATATGTTGAAACAGAGATGGATTATCACAAGGGCGAGGTTAAAGAGGTATTCCGCAAGGCATACTCCGACGGTCTCAGATCAAAGGTTAACTGCTACGGTGCAAACGACGTAACAGAAGGCGTTGCTATAATGTGGAAAGAGAATGTTGACGTATCTATCACAGGTAACTCAACTAACCC
>JAFOMO010000059.1 GCA_017418905.1 Clostridia bacterium
CGGGTCTCCGGGGGAGACCTCTGCGCAGCAGAAGCACCGACCGAGCCGGCAGGCGAGACCGCTGCCCCTTAGAACCCCGCAAGCCTTTTGAAAAAGGCTTGAGCGAAAACTTAATTGTGGTTTTTGCACGGTCTTAATTGCTAATTGACCACACCCCCATAGGGAACACAAAAACAAAAAACTGTAATGCTCTCCCTTTAAAAGGCTTTAAAAGGAACATTACAGTTTTTTTATTTTTTTTGCTTGACAAAGCTTCTATTCCGGTGTATAATCATAGCAGCGAATAGTTGAGCAATTGTTCAACTATTTGAATACAAGCGAGGTGCAGAATTACATGAACAATAATACAGATATGACTGATAACGTATGCAGTCTTGAACTTATTCACAATGATACAGTTGAATTGACAAAAAGCAAGCTTCTCTCGTGCGAGCAATATATTGAGCTTGCGGCTTTGTTTAAGCTTTTCGGTGACCCTACAAGGCTCAGGATACTTCACGCACTCGAACAAAACGAGCTGTGTGTGTGCGATATAGTCTCGCTGTTAGGCTTGACAAAATCTGCTGTCTCACATCAGCTAAAAGACTTAAAGCTTGCAAATCTTGTCAAATTCCGCAAAGAGGGGCAAACGGTCTTTTACTCTCTTGCAGACTCTCACGTTAAAACTCTCATAGATATAGGCTATGAACATATTACCGAGTAAAGAAAGTGTGAGTACATATGAAAAAAACATTTTTAGTCAAAGGTCTTGACTGTCCTCATTGTTCGGCTGAAATTGAGAACGATCTCAATAAACATAAAGAAATAAAGTCTGCCGTTGTCAATCTCGTAACGCAAACGCTTACAGTCGAATATTCCGACAGTATCGAAAACGAATTGAACGATATTGTAGAAAAAACGGTACACAGCCACGAGCCCGAAGTCGAAGTGTCCGACAAGCTCTCAAAATCGACTGTATTTGCGAGTACGCCGCATAACTGCTCGGATAACTGCGGCTGCGGAGATAAAATACATACAAAAAATCACGGCTCGCATTCAAAGGTAAATTCAACTCACAAACACGGTTCATACCGCCAAAAAGAAAAAAGCCGCAAAAGCTTCATTTCATTTTTAGAGGACGAAAAAGTTATTGTAATAAGACTTATTATCGGTGCGGTTCTTTTTGCCGGCGGCTTTGCCTTGTCTTTGCTTGATTGTGCACTGTTTGTATATCTTCCCCTGATAGCTGCGTCATACATAATAATGGGTACGGACGTTTGCATTAAAGCATTGCTGAACATTCTCAAAGGCAGAATATTTGACGAATACTTTTTAATGACGGTATCGACAATAGGCGCATTTATTATAGGGGAATATCCCGAAGCCGCCGCCGTAATGCTCTTTTACCAACTGGGCGAATACATACAGGGGCGAGCCGTGAAAAAATCACGCCGTTCAATAAGCGAGCTTATGGACATTCGCCCCGATAAGGCAAATGTCATCAGATACGGCAATACAATAGAGGTATCTCCCGAGGAAGTAGCTGTCGGTGAGTTTATCCTTATAAAACCGGGTGAGCGTGTGCCGCTTGACGGCATTGTTACAGAGGGCAGCTCTATGCTTGATACGTCTGCTCTTACCGGCGAATCTGTACCGAGAAAAGCAGTTGTCGGTGACACCGTTATTTCGGGCTGTATAAACGAAAACGGAACACTTAAAGTAAAAACAACAAAAAAATATGCAGACTCTACCGTTTCAAATATTCTCGATCTTGTAGAGAATGCCGCCGCAAAAAAAGCTCCTGCCGAAAATTTCATTACGACTTTTTCGAGGTACTATACACC
>JAFOMO010000060.1 GCA_017418905.1 Clostridia bacterium
CCTACGGAGTACAGCAGGGTGTGCCGAACCAAATGCAAAACGGTATGTCATACGGAGTACAGCAGGGTGTGCCGAACCAAATGCAAAACGGTATGTCATACGGAGTACAGCAGGGTGTGCCGAACCAAATGCAAAACGGTATGTCATACGGAGTACAGCAGACTGTGCCGAACCAAATGCAAAACGGTATGTTATACGGAGTACAGCAGACTGCGCCGAACCAAATGCAGAACGGTATGTCATATGGGGTACAGCAGACTGTGCCGAACCAATTGCAGAATGGTATGCAATAAAATTTGTTATATAATAATATGTATAAAGCCTTCTCTCTTTGGGAAGACTTTATTTTTTTTATATCCAAAGTTACAAAATGAATTGAAATAGTACCGTTTCTGTGGTATAATCAATGTAAATTGTGTTTTTGTTTTGGCAAAAAATAAAACAGAAAGGGTAAAGCCAAATGAATAAAAACGATTCAAAAGCAGTAAAAATAATAAGCCTGGTAACACAACCGTTCGGGCTGGCGGCTATTTGCTACTTTTTTTACTATATCAACAATGAACTGTCGGCGGCAGTTGGATTTTTAGAATGGCAAGTTATTAATGCCGTATTCTTTGCCTTGCTTATATTGATGTTGTCCGTAAACCTGATAGGGCTGATAATTCCACCGATAGGTAAAAAAATTGAGGGCTTTAATATCAATTATTATCCCTTTACTATCGCTGAGGTAGTTTATTTGTGCCTTTCCGTCCCTGTTATAGAGATAATATGGTTTATTATGTTATTTGTAGATGTTTTAAGAAGAAACTCGGGACTGCTGTTTATAATATATCTGGTAATGCAAATACCTATGCTTATGAGTTTGGTTTTGCTTGTAGTAAGAAAGTGCAATCTGATAGATACAGGCACAAAGCAAAAACAGATGAGATCAAACCCTAATGCTATTATGCAGAATCCCGTTGTAAACGGTTTGTATAACGAGTTTTTAGCACCGCCGCAAAATACCGTACAGGTAAACCCGAAAATGCCAATGCAGAAACCTATGCCAAACGGTATACAGCCGAATGTACAAATGCAAATGCAAAACCCTGTACAAAACAGCGTACAACAGAATGTACAAAGACCAACTCCGACATCGGTACAAACCTCTGTACAGCCGAATGTACAAAGACCTACTCCGACACCTGTACCGAGTGTAAATAAGGAGACACCCGAAATACAGTACAACTCTCGTATGACCGAAAATGTTGGTCAAACCACATCTCAGGGCGATAAACCACACCAAACACCGACACCGAGAAAAGAATCTCACATTGATCTGCCTTATGAAGAGTTGGACAGTAACGGCAAGCCGATCAAAAAGCCGTCACCGCCTGTTAATCTTATCAAAAAATAAAAATTGAAATTTCATTTCCTTTGTGGTATAATGATACTTGATTTTTGATAGCTTACAGTAAGCACTTTTGTAAAGCTTTTTGAAAATTGATAATTGAAAATTCAGACCGTGCAAAATGTAAAGTTTGTTTAATGCATACTTTATTGCGCCGCCTTGGAGCGGCGGGGGAACTTTTGTTTTAGACGGAAGTAAGGGGCATTTTCTGCCAAAATGCCCCTCTTCCAAAAACAGTCCGCAGGACTTTTTTTGAAATTCACCCCTAAAAGGGCTGGAGTGCGCCTGCGGCGATTGTGGGGACGCTGTCCCCACACCCCTGCAAGCCTTTTGAAAAAGGCTTGACCGAACACTTATTAGTTGGTTTTTGCACAGTCTGAATTTTTAATTTTACATTTGACCGTTTAGGAGGATTATTTAAATGAAAGATGAAACAAAATGCCTGCACTCGGGCTATACCCCGAAAAACTCCGAGCCTCGTGTAGTGCCTATCGTACAAAGTACAACTTATGTTTATGATTCAACGGCAGAGGTAGCCTCTGTTTTTGACGAGCCTACAAAGTCGCTCATTTACTCACGCTTTGCAAACCCGACTGTTATGGCAGTAGAGCAGAAGATCGCCGATCTTGAGGGCGGTGTTGGCGCTATGTGTACATCATCGGGTCAGGCTGCAAATCTTCTTGCTATTCTGAATATCTGTCAGGCAGGCGACAGCTTTATAAGCGCAAGCGAAATATACGGCGGTACTATCAACCTGTTTTCGTTTACTCTTAAAAAGCTTGGTATAGAGTGTATCTTTGTATCTTCAAACGATTCGGAAGAGGATATAGAGAAAGCATTCAAGCCCAACACAAAGGCAGTTTTCGGAGAAACTATCGCAAACCCTGCTTTGACGGTGTTCGACTTTGAAAAGTTTGCAAAGCTTGCTCATAAGCATAATGTTCCGCTTATTGTTGACAATACCTTTGCAACTCCTATCTTGTGCAAGCCGTTTGAGTTTGGTGTTGATATTATCACTCACTCCACTACAAAGTATATGGACGGTCACGCTGTTCAGGGCGGCGGCGTTATCGTTGACAGCGGTAACTTTGACTGGACCTGCGGAAACTTCCCCGAGCTTTGCACCCCCGATGAATCGTATCACGGTATCATATATACAGAAACATACGGAAAAGCCGCATACATTGTAAAAGCGAGAATGCAGCTTATGCGTGATTTCGGAGCGTATCCTGCCGCACACTCGGCATTTTTGCTCAACTTAGGTCTTGAAACTCTTGCAGTAAGAATGAAGAACTACTGCGAAAACGCAATGACAGTTGCAAAGTATCTTCAGGCTAACGATAAGGTTGAAAGCGTTACATATCCGGGTCTGGAGGGTGACGCAAATTATGAGCTTGCACAGAAATACTTGAAGGGTTCAAGCGGCGTTATATCGTTTGTTATCAAGGGCGGCAGAGATACCGCAATGAAGTTTATGGACTCCTTGAAGCTTGCGTCAAACGAAGTACACGTTGCAGACATTCGCACCTGCGTTCTTCACCCTGCAAGCGAAACACACCGCCAGCTCACAGACGAACAGCTCGAAGCAGCAGGCATTGAGGCAGGAATGGTAAGATTTTCTGTCGGTCTTGAAAATATTGACGATATTATTGCAGACCTTGATCAGGCGTTTGCGGTTATCTGATATTATATCTCTAATACGAAGGGAATGCCGTTCAGGTGTTCCCTTTTTTTGTATATAACAAGTTGTACAAAAAAATAAGGTTGAGTGTTAATAATATGACAAATCAAGAAAATCTTACAAATAGTAGTGATTTTTCATTTGATGTGTGATACAATAATAATTATACAATGGGGAGTTATGCATTTTATTTTTTTCTCCATATATCATAATGAGGTGATAAAAATGGGCTTGCTGAAAGCATTATTCGGTGATTACAGCAAAAAAGAACTTAAAAGAATTAAGCCTACTCTAAACAAAATTCTCGAGCTTGAAGATACTTATGCCGAGATGAGCGAAGAAGAACTTAAAAATCAGACAAATATACTTAAAGACAGACTTGCAAAGGGCGAAACGACAGACGATATTCTGCCCGAGGCTTATGCGACCTGCCGTGAAGCGTCGTGGCGTGTGCTTGGTATGAAGCACTTCCCTGTACAGATAATAGGCGGTATTATACTTCATCAAGGACGTATCAGCGAAATGAAAACAGGTGAAGGTAAAACTCTTGTTGCAACCTTGCCTGCATACCTTAACGGTCTTACGGGCAAGGGAGTTCACGTTGTTACGGTAAACGACTACCTTGCAAGACGTGACTCCGA
>JAFOMO010000061.1 GCA_017418905.1 Clostridia bacterium
CCTCTTCGCTGTCTGTCGTTGTGTCCGTATCGGATAACTCTTCGCTGTCTGTCGTTGTGTCCGTATCGGATACCTCTTCGCTGTCTGTCGTTGTGTCCGTATCGGATACCTCTTCGCTGTCTGCTGCAGTATCTGTATCGGATACTTCTTCACTGTCTGTTGCAGTATCTGTATCGGATAATTCTTCACTGTCTGTTGTTGTATCAGTATCGGATAATTCTTCACTGTCTGTTGTTGTATCAGTATCGGATAATTCTTCACTGTCTGTTGTCGTATCGGTATCGTTTATCGGGGTTTGATCAAACTTTGCAGTATATGTAATATCGCATGTAACCTTAGTGACCTCGGGAGTCCAACCTGAGAATGTGTATGTAAATTCATCATCACTCTGTCTTATGGGTGTTTCTCCGTCATAAGTCGGGGTAGTACCATATGTAAGGTTTTCGTCTTTTTCAAGCAATGTACCGTCAAAGTTATTCCAGGTAACGGTATAGAGATGTTCGTCAACAAATTCAAAGCTGCATTTTGCAAGGAAGCTTGATGTATTTGTATCGTATGATGCAGAAGATGCATTGCTGCTGCCTATTCTGTAACAAGATACTCCGGTGGTTTCGGTATTAATACCGATAAACTCTTTGGCCTCATTGCATACGCCCTGCGCAGAATTCTGAATAACTACCAGTAAATTTCCACCCTTATATTCAAACGGTGTTTTAAATTCGATAATGTTTTTGCCGCCTGCAAAATTGTAATCTCCGTCAAATACTTTAATGGCATTTGCAGGAATATCTACCCATCCGTTTGGCATAGTTGAGAAATCGACCTCGGCAAGATATATCTGCATACCCTTAACATCGACTTCGATTTCATCAGAGGAATACAGTGCCATGGAACACAGCTTCTTATCCTTCAAGCCTGTGAGCATATCAGATTTGTATATCTGCTCTGTACCTGTTTCCTCATTATTCGATGAACTTCTGTAAGGTATGTTTGTATCTCTGCTCGTACCCTCACAGATCGTCATATCACCGTTTGGTTCTGCTTTGGGCGCACCGCAGCTAACGGTTATATTCTCGGTTGAAGGGGTATAATTGATATAAAGAGTTTCTCCCTTCGGTACACTTCTGACAGTAATACTCTTGCCTCTTGACGACATACTCGAAAGAGTAAAGTTAAATGTTGTACCCCGGTCATAGTCAACTCCCTGACTTGCTGTAAGGCTCTTATACACCTTATTAGTCTTATCATAAAGACTGCAGCTCATATTACAAGTCTTATTAGCAGTGTATGCGCACTGATATGTTCCGTCTTCTTTTTGCGTAAACAGCGTGCTTGTGTCGCTCCAGTCATGCTCGGATTCAACATAGTAAAGCAGTGCATAAGTATTCGATTCCGATACCGTACCGCTTTCCCTGTCAAAGTTTTCTACATAATACTTTCCGTTTGAGTCTTTGCCGGCAAGACGGAAAGCATTATACTTATACTGATCGAGAGGAATATCCACAGTCTGACTTGAGCCGTTTGTGAAAATGAGATTTCTGTATTGACCTGCCGTATCAAATTCAACAGAGTAGATTTCTTTGCCGTTTAATGTTTCTTTTGAGCTGATCTGTACACCGGGCCATTCTGCATTGTGTGTTTTTCCTGTCCATGCATAGGCATATACCTTGCTCCAAGATTTTGTATTTTCAAAATAATATTTTTTGCCTACAGGATAGGTCTTAGGCATACCTGTATGCTCGCCTATGTCTTTAAGGTCTGCAATTTTCCGGTCGAAATCTGCAGCTACACTTTCGTCTGCGGTAGTTTCATTCTTAAACTGATAGTAAAGCTTTTTAACAGCCTGATATTGGTCATATGACGCATAAGTATAATATGCCCCCAATATATCTGATGCTTCTGTAAGCTTATCGGTGATAGAAACTGTATTTCCGCTTAACTCGTTCACACTTGTGCTTGAATTAATTTCTGCCTTAGCACGCGAGCCTTCCATAATATAGCAGTATTGCGGATAGATATTCTTATCTTCAAGATTTGCGCCGTAAAATACAACACGTTTCTGATATGCTTCAACATAGTAACCCTGTGAATTGAAGCCCCAACCGTCATTGTATTCAAGACTGTGCTCATTCTCTTTTGGCTTTGTTGTTCCTGCTACGGAAGGATTATGGATCATATGACATGCGTCACCGTCTTCATTTGAGTAGTTATAACCCATTTCAAAATCTTCATGTGTATGACCCGATAAGAAAATCAGATTTTTGTATTTGATAAGAATATTCTTAAACTGTACGGTAGAGGGATAAGATTCTCTGAGCAAGCCGCTGTAGTAAGGGGCATCCATATTGTCGCCTGCGCCAAAGCGATGTATCGGAGCATGCTCAACAATGTAGATGTTTATTCCGCTTTTATAATTTTGTTCGATAAGCTCTGTTACCCATTTCAATTGAGCATCTGAAAACTCATCGTTCTGACCTGCGCTTGAACCATTTTCAAGAGCCATAAATATGAACAGGTCACCCGAGTTCTTTTCAAACATATAGTAATACGGTAAATTTTTGTCATAGTTTTCTTTTGTGCTGTCTGTACCCGTTGCGCGTATAAAAGATGTAAGACCACTCTGTATTCCGCAGCGCATATCATGATTTCCGTCTGCTTCCCAAACGGGATTTACATAGCCGCTTTCACTGAGTATCGTTTCATAGACCTTCCATTCTTTATCGGGACCGCCTGCATTTGTTACCATATCGCCCGAAGATACTATAAAATCTGTATTCTTCTTTACGCCGAATTCAAATGCGTCTGCAAGGCGTTCATTAGGCATTTTATAATAGCCGTCACAATCAATATGAACGTCTGAGTATGAATTGAATGTATAGAGAAGGTCGCCGCTGTCGTAACTAAGCTGTTTCTCCGTCGGAATAGAAAAAACTGCGTCTGCTTCTGATACTTTCTTAGAGCTTTTTGTTGCTATAAGCTTTGTAGCATTTGCAGGTATTGCAGTATGATAAGCCATTTTTACAGACTTGCTGCCGCTTGAATTGAACTCTAATGAAGCAAGACTATAATAATCGTCAAGAGCTTTTTCATCATCTGCCCAGTAAAGCTCGTAAGTGCCTGAGCTGCTGCTCGAAAGTGTAATAACACCCTCGGCATAACCTGCATCAGATGCATTTGTACCACTGAACGAATAAGTGATACTTGCACTGCCCGCACTTGTTTCGGCACTTGCAGCAATGCCAAGACTGAACATTGTCGCAAACACAGCTATGATCGTGATGATAGAAACAGTGCGTTTTAAGATACTTTTATACATATAAACACTCCATTCTATAAAAATTTTAATATTTCACTGAATTTTTTGTTCTTTTTTTATATTAACAATTTTCATTCAAAACGTCAACCCTGTAATTTGTATAATATTTATTATATTTTTTCGTATATTATGTAAAATCTTTTGTTAATTATTTTGATTTTATTACTATCATATTTTAAGGATGAACGTGTATATATTATTAGGGTGAAACTATGCTTACAACAATAAACGATTTTCTCTGGGGTTGGTTTATGATATTGCTTCTCTCGGGAACGCATATATATACAACCATAAAAACGGGATTTATACAAAAGCATTTAATAAAAGCTATAAAGCTGTCTGTTTCAAAGGACGATACTACAAACGGAAACATCAGTCCGTTTCAATCGCTTGCGGCATCGCTGGCTTCAACTATCGGTACGGGTAATATTATCGGAGTCGGAACTGCAATTGCTTTAGGCGGTCCGGGTGCTGTTTTCTGGTGCTGGATAACGGGTATTTTCGGTATTGCTACCAAATACTGTGAAACATTGCTTGCACTAAAGTACAGAGTAAAAAAGCAAAATGATACTTTTTCGGGCGGTGCTATGTATATTCTTGAATATGCTCTTAATGCAAAATGGCTCGGCATTTTATTTGCATTATTTACTGTACTTGCGTCTTTCGGAATAGGCGCAGGCATTCAGATAAATGCTGTTTGTGAGATCTTTTGCGAAACCTTTGACCCATTGAACAATTATACCGTAAACATACCCGGTCATAGGTTATCTATCGTATCATTGTCGGTAGGTATAATATCTGTACCGATCATATCATATATAATTGTCGGCGGCATAAAAAAGATTGCTTCAGTTTGTGAAATAATAGTTCCGGTTATGGCTTTGCTGTATATATCGGGGTGTGTAGTTATATTATTCATAAATTCAGATCAATTTATTCCTGCTCTTATGCTGATAGTAAGATCTGCATTTTCCGCAAAAGCTTTTGCTGGCGGTGCTGTGGGAACATCTGTGATAACTGCCGCACGTTACGGAATTGCAAGGGGACTATTCTCAAATGAATCGGGCTTAGGCTCGACACCAATAATTGCAAGCTGCGCACAAAGCAAAAATGCGGTAAAGCAGGCTTTGATCTCATCTACCGCAGTATTCTGGGATACTGTTGTCGTTTGTCTTTTAAGCGGCATTGTGATCGTAAGCTGTATGATTAAGACTCCTTCTTCATTCAGCAATTTAGACGGAAGCAGATTTATGTTTTCAGCGTTCAGACAGATACCGGGTGCAGGTTCAGTTATACTTGATACAGGAATAGTAATGTTTGCTGTGTCAACTATACCCGGCTGGGAATACTACGGTGAGTGTTGTATTGATTATCTTTTTGGAAATAAAGCTATCAGATCATACAGAATAGTATTTATAGCGGTATTGTTTATAAGCTCTGTTATGCCGCTTGAAACCGTCTGGACTTTATCTGATATATTCAATGCGCTGATGGCTATTCCCAATATAATAGCTGTATTATTTCTGTCTGATATTATATCGAAAGATACAAAATATTTTTTCCATAGTATAAAATAGTCTATTATAATGATATTGCCTTTTCGTATTTTTAATGGTATAATCAAGATATTACCATAATATCGGAGGTTTTGTTTATGAAAAAACTTAAAATTGCTGCTGCATTAGCTGCTGTAACTGTTTTGCTTGCAGGCTGCGGTTCTCAGCCGACACAAAGTCAAAGCAAATATGACTTTACTATGCCCGATCCGCCTGCACAATTTGTCGTAAAAACAGTTGATGACGCTGAAGACAGCACTATGAAATACGCTGCAATAGAATTTGACGGCAAAATATATGTTAAATACGGAACATTGCAAAGTGATCTTGACGCAAGTGAAGTAGGCTCTTGCCTCGGTTATCTTGTTCAGGATGGTAACGAGATCAAAGAGATCGGAGTATTTACACTCACCTCCGACCCCGATAAGAATTATCTTGTTACTCTGGATAATGCCGGTGTAATGGAGAACCCTTCATTCTTCAGAAACTCGGAAACTGTTGGTAAAGACATTTCTACACCGTCATTCATTGTAAGCGAAAATTATAACTACTGGAAATAACTTTATACCAAAAAATGCAAACACAAACGACAGCCGATCTTGTTCGACTGTCGTTTTTTCGTATATTATGTTTCTTTTTAATTCTCGATCGGTAAAATAACAAGGTTGATAGAACATCTCAGAATATACAAAGCGTCTTTTGCGTTTACTTTTCCATTGCAGTCTACATCTGCGGCTTTAAGCTGTTCATCTGTTAGAGTTAAAAGCTTGATAGCGTATCTCTGCACGATCAAAGAATCTCTTGCTGTAACTTTGCCGTCACCGTTCAGATCTCCGTAAAGCTCGGGTTCTGTTTCAGTATCCGTTTCGGTGTCTGTTTCCGTATCTGTTTCCGTGTCAGTTTCGGTGTCCGTTTCCGTATCTTTTCCGGTATCGGTATCGGGAATATCGGGAGTATCCGGAGTATCGGGTGTGTCAGGTGTGTCCGGTGTATCGGGTGTTTGTACCTCTTCGCTGTCTGTATCGGTTTCACTTTCCGTGTCGGTATCGCTTTCTGTATCTGTATCGGTATCTATCTCGGTATCTCCGTCTGTTTCAGTATCCGTTTCAATGTCAGTATCTGTTTCCGTTTCTGTATCCGTGTCGATCGGTATTGTTTTTATCTGTACCGTAAAGGCAGGATTTTCAAACTCTGCTCTGTACTCTATATAACCGTCCTTTTCCGTACTTACTGTATCTGCCGTCTCGGTTTCGATATGTGAACTATCGTTTTTACAGATGCGCTTTGCAGTTACGGCGCTGTAATCGTCTGCCCAGATGTACTCGGGCTCTCCCCAATCGTGACCTGTTGCCTTTATCGCAATATCCTCAGTATTTGTAATTTCGGAGTTTCCGTCCTCGTCAAAGAAATACTTACCGCACCTTATACATCTGTAATATTCAATATTGCCGTCTTCTGTACAAGTGGGCGGATTTTCGGGATATATTATCATGGAGTGTCCCAATGCAGGAACGGTTACCTTTGTTCTGCTAAGCTCGGTTTCACATTCTGCGCAATAAATGACCTCGTCATAGCTGCCTTCATGCGTGCAGTCGGCAGGAATCTCGTTTTCTCTAACAGTCTCATCGGGAGTATGACCCTTCGGCGGTATCTCGAAATAGTCTAATGTCGGGGCTTCGTTGTTTCCTTCGGGGTCTGTAAACTGCTTACCGCATTTTTCGCAGTAATAGTGCGCTTCCATTCCCGGCAAAGTGCATGTAGGCTCTACACGTTCAGAATATACGATACTGTGCTTGTGTACAGTCCACTGTGCATACAATGTTACAGCCTCGGTCACTGTAATGCCGGTGCCGGCTTCACCCTTATCCCAGCCGTCAAAATCGTATCCTTCGGGTACATCAAATGTATCGGGACAATCGGGAAGAATGTACTCTGCTCCGTTCTTGACCGTTTGTGTGTATGTAATACCGCTGCCGTTGTTTGAATCAAGCACAACATCAAATTTTTCCGGCAATACAGTTATTTTTATTGAAGAAACTACGGGAGTACCATAACCATCGACTAAAGCATGATAATAATATACACCTGCTTGTGCGTCATCAGGTACAGCAATAGTAACTGTATTATTATTCTGACTGCTTTTCATAACTGTCAGTTCACTATCGGGACCTGTGGCTTTTTCAAATGTAAGACTGCCTACCTTTGCAGGCTGAGGATTTGTTGTATAATTTGCAATTGCTGTTTCTCCTTGTTTTACGGTAACATCATCAAAAATAAGATTACTAAGAACGAAATCACCGTCTTCGTCTGCTACCTCAACAGAGCAGAAAGCAACCCTCAGATCGTTATATCCGACTGTTTTTTCAACACCGACGCTGACATAAGAAGTGGGCTTTAATCCCTTTACATATACCGTTTTATTGCTGACAGGTGAATGCTGTGTAAGAAGGGTTGTGCAGTTTTCGTCTTCGTAAAGCGTAACTTCGCTGCCATTCACAAACCATGAAAGCTGATAGCTGTCATCCCAAAGACTAAAATCTTCCGGCAAAGGAGAAACGGTAAGTGAAGTCACATCTCCTACCTTGGTTGTTATTGATGTTTTATCAAACGTCAATCCCTGCAAATACTCAATATGACCGTTATAGACTGCTCTGTAAGCCGTTCTCATTCCTGCCTGAACGGTATCTGTTTCTCTCATTCTGGTATAAATATACACTGTTGTATCGGAATAGCACAAAAGCTCAAGCTCGCCGTCTTGAGGCGGATATTTTGCGTTTGTCCAATCAGGCGAACCTGTTGAGTACATAGCAACATATTCCTGATCGGCTTTAGCGTTTATTACCGTAACTTTTTCATACGGAGCTTCAACATATACAGAAGGAGTTATGGGCGTAGTGTCGTTGTTTACACGCTTATGTATTTCTCTTGTCGTACTGTATACCGCACCGCTGTATCTGTCGTATGTTGCTTCAACTCTGATCTGCTTGCCTATCAATTTATCTGTTGGTGTAAAAGTAAGGTTTGTTTCACCGCTCAGATTTTCCCACTCGGAATTTTCGTTATCTCTTATCTGCCACTGATAGTGCATTTTTTCGGGCGCATAATTATACAAATCGTTGAGCAAGCCGCCTCGTGCAGTTGTAATCTTCATTCCAGAGGCTATTCCTGATGTATAGAATACTGTACCTGTAAGCTCAGGGAGCGGATTTATATATCGTATATCTGAAAAATGCATATTAGATGTTGAAGAACCATTTACTGTCTTTACAATTGCAGCTCTTACATAACGCTTGGCGTCGCCCGGCTTTGCGGTATAACTGCTTTCGGGTTCTTCCGATTTAAGCGTACTCCAGCTTTCTTTATTATCCGAGATCTGCCAGAATATTCTGTAAGTATCAAAAGGTATATCAAACAGCTCAAGTTCCAGCGTATCGCCTACGCTCTTTGCATTGCCCTTTATTTTGGCAACTGCGTCTTTTATAGTAAGCTTGTAGGTATAGTCATAGTAATCAGAAAAATTAGATATTCTGAATTTAATGGTATATTCGCCCGTTGCTCCCGGTGTGCCGTAAAAACCGAGTGGTTTATGCCAACTGTTTAACAGCTTGATTCCAGGCGGCAGACTGCCTTCAAGTATCTCTATGCTCGTAACTGCTCCTGCGTGCCAATCGTCAACTTTTCGGCTGAGAGTATCATTCATATAATATGTGGTGTTCTTCTGTGATATTGTATAAGTGTGAACAGGCTTTACCTTAACATTTACATTATATCTTACAACATCACCCGCCATGGTGAAAAAATCAAGCCCTATATCATATTCACCAGGTGCGGTTGCCTGATAATAATTGGAATAATCATCATCTGTTCGTTCTTCGGAATACAGCTTGGAGAGCGCAGACCTGATATAACCGCTGCCCTTTAAATTCTGATCAAAGCCGTATTCGAGACTGCAAGGCAAAAAGCCGCTTTGTTTGATGACCTTATATGTGCCTTTTTGCGATTCAAATTTCAGGGGAATATCTATGGGAGGAGTATCACTTTCAAAATATGCCCCCGACGACCATTTGCCGAAATCATGAGCAGTGACCTCAACAGACTTTGACATTGTTTTGACAGAATTATAGTCTGCGGTGAGTATGCCGACAGGCTTTGTTATCGTTTCGTTATTCTCTGTTGTTATCTTATATGTTGCTACCGAATATCCCTTAACAGAAGGTGTACCGCTTAATACAACACGGTTGTCCTCAAAAGAGTATGTCATACCGCTTGGCAGTCCGCCTGCAGCGATAGCAACATTTTTGATCTTGTTTCTTGTTTCTGCCACAACATAGCCGTTATACTGAGTATTAAGAGATAGTGTCTGCTTTTCCGGAACATCTGTTCTTACGGGAAGCTTCCATGTACTGTATACTGTCTGTATACAATTAACATTTCCTTCACCGGGGTACTCGTCGTCCTCAGAAACAATTATCGGGAACGCAACTGCAGAATTGCGAGCCTGTTCATAAGTGAAGTCTATCCACATCGGGTCCCATTGACAGCCGACTATTTCTTTCGTTTCTACAAAAGCGTCGGCAACATTTTTACGTGAACACAGCAGGTCTGTAAATACAGCAAGGTCTTTTGCGTCACATTCTGAGGTAACAGATTCAGACCAGCCGAACACTACTGATACTCCGTGTTCTCTCAGCGGCTTACATAATGCGTCTGTTTTCATGCTCATACACGATGACGAATAAACAAGATTACCGGGTGCGTCTTTTGTCATATGATTTGTAACAGCAGTACCGTCAATTATCCAAAGATCGTAATCAAGCACTTTTTCATTACCTATATATTTGTAATGGGGTCCGCTGTAATAAGCGTGATCGTCTTCTTTGTCTTCACTTGTTATTCCCTCATCATTGATAATACCGAATGCACCGTTATTTCCGTGACTGCCTATAATTACCATAGCACAGCTTTCAAGTGCTTTTGCAAGCTTGTCGATAGTAGCGTCTTTACCCTTATAGCAAAGAACCTCTCCGCCCGTATAGCTTGCGGCTGTTTCGGCTACATTAGCGCAGGTTGAAAAATTATCCTTTGTTGTACCCGAATACGGCAAAAATGCGCATACATCGGCTATACCTTCCTGTGGGAATTTAGATGAACGCTCGATACTACTTGTTTCAAAAGAGCTGCTCGAGAGCTTTGGTATATCCGGACTTTGAGAGTCGTATTCAGCTGTCGGCATAAAAGACGTATCTGCTCCGCCGTTCATCTGTACTCTTACACTCGGATCGTATTTGTTGGGATCATCACCGATCAGCCAACAAAGAATACCATCGCTGTATCTGATTGAAGATTCTTCAACATCGGGTGATGAGCGAACAAGCTCTTCCACATGCGGCATAAGAAGCTCATAATCATCAAATGTTTGTGCATTGGAGAAATATTCAAGATCGGATATTTCTCCCCACAAGTCAAAGCCATCTGACGTCCATTCTTGTTTTTCGGTTTGTGAAATATCAATTTGCGGCTGTATGGAATTATCATTTCGCAGCTCTTGATATGTGCTGTAAGCAGATGCATTTACAGGCAAACTTATCACCATACAAAATGCCAATACAGTGCTTAACAGTTTTCGTATTATTGTCATTTAAACAACCTCCTCAATCAAATTATTAATAAAATAATTATAGATTTATAAAAATTATTATATCATATTACAATATTAAAATCAAGGTTGTAAATAACTTATCCCACGGTTGTTGAATGAGTAAAGAAATTATGAATAATTATAGTTTTTTGTCAAACTTTTTTTCAAAAAAGTTTGCGGGGTTCTAAGGGGCAGCGGTCTCGCCTGCCGGCTCGGTCGGTGCTTCTGCTGTGCAGAGGAGACCCGCACCCCTAAGCCGCCGGAGGCACGCTCCAGCCCTTTGCAAGGGGTGAATTTCAACACAGTCCGTAGGACGGTGTTGAAAGAGGGGACGCTTTGCGTGATCGCGTCCCCTTATTGTTAATATTTTTTTACTTGTTCAAAAACCGTGCAATTATTCTAAGTTATTATTGACTTTTTGTGAATTTTGTAATACAATAAATGATATATTACCATTATTCCATTAAATTGGGGGTTATAAAATGAAAAAGTATATAGCTTCTCTATGCGCCGTTGGTATGCTTCTTATGTGCTTTTCGGGCTGTGCTTTAGACCTGAGCGGAAATGTAGCCGACGTTTCAACTTCGACCACATCGCGGGGAAACGACACCATAAGTGCCGATGAAAGCAAAAACGATATGCCAAAGCAGAATTACGAGGAAAAGCTGCTCTATGTTACGGGAACAAGCGAGCAGATAGCTATTCGCGAGACTGATGAGGATAACGCAAAATCTTTAGGTCAGCTTTCTCTTGGTGATGAGGTAATACTTGTCAGTGCAGATTCCGTTATGTATTACTGCGTTCTGCAAAAGTCAACAGGTACTCAGGGATATGTTAAAAAAGCGTATCTTACCGATGAAAAATCAGCAGTCTGCAAGGGTGAAAATTGCTACACGTCAAAAAAGACGTCTCTTTTTGACACAAAAGACAGCGATCATAATGAGATACAAACGCTTAACACCGGTACGGCTGTTACAGTCCTTGCAAAGACTTCAGGTGATTATTGGTTTGTTAATCTCACTAATTCCAAGACATACGGATATGTCAAGTGTATGGATCTTACGACTTCAAAACCATCATCTGCATCTTCAAAAACGTCATCGACTTCAAGTAAAGATAATAAGTTTTTTACAGGATATTCAAACACAGTCCCCACAAATTACACTCTGTACTATGCAAAGGTAAACACGGGGTATCTGGCTATCAGAAGCGCTAAGGCGTTTGACTCGAAAAACGAGCTTGCCAAGATGTACACAGGCGACAGAGTATATGTTATTGATACCTCTACAGGATCATACTGGTACTGCTATTCGCCGGTGCATAGCATATATGGTTATGTAAACTCAGAATATCTTGTTTCAAGTTATCCGGGAACATATAACAGCTACTCAGTCTGGACGGTAAGCGTTTCATCGGGCTATCTTGCATTAAGAAGCTCTGCCGCAAGAGCAAATGATACAAATGTCATTGGAAAGCTCTATTCGGGAAATGTGGTATATGTTTACAGCTATTCATACGCAAACTTTACCGACACATATTGGTATGTATATTCGCCTTCACTTGATATGTGGGGATATGTAGACAGTAACTACATTTACAGTTAACACCAAAAGCAATGCTTAAACAGGTATTGAATAAGCATTGCTTTTTATTTTTCAGTAAAGAGGTATTTTATGAAAAATATAAAAAAGATCAGATCATTTATATCTGTAATATTAACAGCGTCAATAGTTATTTTGTTTAGCAGCTGTGCTTTTCAAAAGCAGAACAAAGACGATACATCATCTGTAAACGATATATCAGCGGTCGAACACACTCCGGAGATCGCAGAAAGAAAGACAGAAAAGTCATTGACATACTCTCTGTATGTCACCGGCGCAGGCTCGATCGGTGTATTTTCCAAGGCTGACGGATCTGAGCAGATAGGCACATTAAAATGCGGTACCGAAGTCATTTCCGAAAACGAGATCTCGGAGCTTTCGGGATATACTTTTGTCAAGCAAAAAGACGGCGATCTGAGTGGATATGTGCAGAATATCTATCTTGTTGACACAAAGGCATCGGTTACTCCCGAAACAACTGTTCGTATCGGTGAAAACGGTTCAAGCCTTTATTCGGATAATACCGGCTCGCAAGATGTAGTTGAAACACTCTCCCCCGATGAAGAAGTCGCTGTACTTGCTAAGACCTCGGGGGGTTACTGGCGGGTTAAGACGTATATGGGTAACTATGGTTATGTTAATGTTACCGACCTGAAACATGATACTATTTCTATTACAGAAACTTCTTCAAGCAATAATGAAGATGATGATAAGAAACAAGATTCTTATTCAGACAGCGATACGTCTTCAAATGACTACGGAAGTTCTTCTTCAGATGACATATCTTTATCGGTAGAAGAGACACTATCAAATGCAATTGAAAATGCGCATTTGGTATCCGGAGGAAGCTGGTCTGCAGCATACATTGATCTTTCAACGGGAGAACGTACTGATGTAAATAATTGCGCAATGCAATCGGCAAGTCTGATAAAGCTATTTATAATGGGTGCTGTTTATGAAAACTATGATGTATATGTTTCAGATGAAATAGATATAGATGCGCTTCTTTACAGCATGATTACAGTAAGCGATAACTCAGCCGCAAATACATTAGTCAGCATACTTGGATTCGGAGACACTGACGCAGGCAAAGAAATTGTAACATCGTATTGCCGATCTCATGGCTATTCCGATACCTCAATGGGAAGATTACTGCTCGAAAGCAATATCAACGGTGATAATTATACTTCTGTAAACGACTGCGCTGATTTTCTTACAGCGGTCTACAATAATTCTATTCCGCATTCAAACGAAATGCTTGATCTGCTGAGCAAACAGACTATCACTTACAAGATACCCGAGGGCGTTCCTGTACGCACTGCAAATAAAACAGGAGAGCTTGATTCTGTCCAGAATGACGCAGCTATTGTATTCTCTGAGTCTCCTTATGTACTGTGCGTTATGTCGGAGGAGGTATCTTCCGGAGCTGCTGTTACATCTATAGTGGAGCTTTCATCGGAAGTATATCAGGCATCATTACGATGATCGTAAAAAATTCGCAGCGTTGTGATCTTGATTCTTGCTCACAGTACCTTCTATCTTACCGAAACTTATTTATACAAAGCTAAGGATCAAGATTTTTAAAGCACCATCTAAAGTATTAGCACACAATAATGTAATCATCAAGAATTTTACTCTTTAAGATTGTACTATTGTGTGCTATAATTTGATTAAGAAGTGTTTCTCAGCATGTAAACACGCATTTTTGGGGGTAATAGCAGCTTTTGAAAATTTATAACTTCCGTTATGCAAAAAGAGAAACTATAAAATTTATAAAATCATACAGAAAAAAGTATTCGTGCTTTAAATATTCCTAAAAAGTTAATAAATAAACAGATAAAAACAGTAACCATATTCAACAGGTATAGAAAGCTCATTGACAGAGCGGCATATATTTGATACAATAAAACAAGACGATCAGTGTTATTAGGAGGTTTCAAAATGAGAACACAAGATCAACAACAAAACGGTTCTTCTCCGCAGCAGCCAAAACCGCCAAAATCACTCGGAAAAAGACTGGGTTTGATTTTCTTGTACTCTTTTATTATCTGTATGTCTCTTTCTTTTATATCCAACAAGATTTTGCACAAGGAGCTGTCTGTTCACATAATTGTCAGCATTTGGGCATTCACTTTTTTTCTGATGATATACCTTTTCGTAAAATATGTTGTCAATTTGAATTATATATATCAAAACACCCCCACAAATGCAATGTACAACTCTCAGCAAGCCAATTACGCCAACTATCCGCAACATAACCCACAGTTGGATCGTCCTGTGCTGTTGATGTTATTTATCGATATTTTAAATGCTGTGGGCAGGTATCGCAGTAATCAATATGCCGCCCGACAGCACCAGCAACAGCAACAACAGCAGCAGCAATCAATGGCGAACTACCGCCGGTGTCATCCGATCAGAAAGAAAATTTCGACAGTTTTTGCTATTTTATTTATTCTGACCATGGGTTTAATGGGTTTTCAAGCGTACAGACTGTGGTGTATATCGAAAGAACTCGATAAAAATCTGGGTGTCGAATATCGGGATTATATATGTGTTGCCTCCACGATCACAAATTTATCGACTACAGAAGTCGAGCGAAGAGATGAGGACGAGTTTTTACACGATACCGTCAACGTTTTTGACGCTGTGTTCACTTACGGAGGAACCGAGAGAACGATTCACTCATCCTACAGTCAACATACGGGGCTTTCAGAAGGTGACATAATCTACCTTTATATATCTCCGGACGACCCGGACGAAATCTATAATTCTTTTCAATTATCAGATATGGTTTTTGAATGTATGGCAACGATCGCAGCTATAACTATTGTAGCCATTTTGTTAATACCTCAGGCTTTTTGATTTGATAACACCTCTGATAATTTGAGATCTTCTATTAATCTGGCAGTTTTGCCGATTGAGAATTAAAAGCAATAAACCCATAATAAGCACCACCGCCAAGGCTCAAACTCCTTGACGGTGGATTTTTTATGTACAAATTTTGGAACATAACGTATGATATAATATTTACAGTACAGCAATCAGGGTCTTTGAATGAGTAAACAAATAGTTAATGACAATCAGGTTTTGACATAAATAATCAAATTGAGGTGATTTAAGCAGTATTTATCAGTCTTTCAGCTTAATAATTTGAATTTCACGGATTCAGGTTGATAGCAATTTGACGGATAACATTGAAGTTTTCAGAAGAATTATAGGTTCTTGCACCACTTTCGTCTTCTCAAAAAGCCATATTCAAAACCCAACGTAGATTGTTTTCCACACTCCAATGATTGCGTTTGTATTTCATGATCTGTTCTGCATTCATTCCCTTGCAGCTGTAAATAAAGTAACGGCTTTGGTTTGAAATTTCTCCGTTTATGTCTATCGTACAATAGATTGCACCGATACCATTCAATTCTTCCCACTCTGAGTTCCACAAAGTTGAGCACTGCGCTTTTGCTTTGTGGGTTCGTTTATTATTTTATCAGCAGATCCCGAAAATTTCTGAAAGATCAATGTTATTCAATATCCTGCTGCTCGGTTTGTCGATATTAGCAAGCATAGTTTCACATCTATTGTCTATAACGACATTTACAAATCTGTCGGTATCTACTCCCCTCAGTGAGAAAAAAAGCAGAGGATCTTCGTCAAGCCGAGCGCCTACACCATAGAGGGTTGCCGCCACATGCTTGCACATAACAGCCCAATCGGGGCAGCTGCAATTAAAGGATATTTCTCGGGACTTTGGAAACAATCCGCCTTCGCCAATAAAAATTTCCTTTAACTCCGTTGGGAAATCACCGTCCAACAGCTTGGCGAGGTTTTCGACCTTTGTGCCGCACCGATCTGTGATACGCTCTATTTGCTGTTCCGAAAGAGGACTTATGCGTATCTCGATTTTGTACGGTGTTTTTCTTGTGCCCTGAACTCTTGCGAGAATTTTCCCTTTATTGATTTGCAGATCAACGACTGCTCCGGTTTTGACATATCTTCTGCCCCGCGGAAGTCTGGTATCGTAGTCGGCGTAACGTTCAAGATTGTCGCACCATGCCTTGCCCCACCAACTTTTGGCGATAGTCCTGCCGCTGATAATGATCGGGTGAAACTCTTTGCCCTTATCTGCAGCTTTTTTTGCAGTCGCTTTTGCGTTTGCTTTGAGTTCTTCATCAGTAGGCTGAGGATAATTCGTTGTATCCCAATAGCGAGCCATACTTTATACCTCCAATCTGAGCAGCGACAGCAGCTCTTCGTTGCTCATTTCAGTTAGCATGCTTTCTCCACCTGTTCCGATAACATTTTCTGCCAATTCTTTTTTTGAGCTCATTAGCTGATCGATCTTTTCCTCGATTGTTCCGCTGCATATAAATTTGTGCACCATCACGTTTTTATCCTGCCCGATCCGAAACGCTCTGTCCGTAGCTTGGTTCTCAACAGCCGGATTCCACCAGCGGTCAAAATGGATGACGTGATTCGCTTTTGTGAGATTCAGACCCGTTCCGCCTGCACGAACCGACAACACCATATACGGAATATACTCTTCCGATTGAAAACGAGCAACAAGCTCCGTTCTCTCTGCTGCGTTTACTCCGCCGTGTATCACGCCGCCCCTGCAATGGAATAGCTCGGCGAGATAGTTGTCCAAATGCCCTGTCAGCTCCTTGAATTGTGTAAATACAAGAACTCTTTCGCGTTTTTCGTATATCGTTTCACACAGCTCCCTGAGCATTTGGAATTTTCCGCTTTGATCGGGATCGAATCCTTCTTGCCCAAGATACTGATCCGGGTGATTGCAGATTTGTTTTAGGTGGAGAAGAAGTGAAAGAATAAGACCCTTTCTCTGAATACCCGTACTTTGTAACAGTTGCTCCTCTGTTTGAGCAAGCAGCTTTCTGTAAAGTACGGTCTGTTTTTTAGACAGCTCTATATGATCGCTTTGTTCCAGCTTTTCAGGCAGATCGGAGATGATCTTTTTATCCGTCTTAACTCTTCTTAACATAAACGGTGAAATCATGCTTTTGAGCTTTGCGTACCCTTCCGGGCGATCTTCCAGATTGCGGCAAAATAATCTGAATTCTTCGGAGCTTCCGAGAAGACCCTTGTTAAGAAAATCAAAGACAGACCACAAATTAAACAGCTCATTTTCTATAGGTGTACCGGTGAGCGCAATCTTCATTTTTCCTTTTAGCAGCTTGATCTGCTTTGTCTGCTTAGTACCGGGATTTTTGATAGCCTGCGCTTCGTCAAGAATAATGCAGTCCCATGTCATTTCGTGCAACGCAGTCACTGACTGAACCATTCGATATGTAGTAACTGTCAAAAAAGCGTCGGACTCTTCAAACTGTTCCGAGAGCTTATCCGCTCTTTTGCCGTATAAAATATCTATACTCATATCGGGAGCAAACCGAGCGACCTCGTTTTTCCAGTTTCCAAGCAGCGATGCCGGAACGATCAGAAGAACCCGTGACGATTTTGCTTTCAGACGAATATGTTCAAGAAATGCAAGTATCTGAATGGTTTTTCCTAATCCCATATCATCGGCAAGGCAGGCACCGAAACCAAGCTCGTTCATCTGAACAAGCCAGTTAAAGCCTTTCGTTTGATATGGTCGTAATTCGCCTTTGAACGATTTTGGCAGATGTGTCTTTTTGAGACGTGACGGTTCTCGCAGAGATATTAGAAAATTCTGAAGCCATTTGCCATTTGTCACAATAACGTCATTGTCATATTCTTCACTCGAATTATTTTTAATGTCCATTCTGAGTGCGTCAAGAAGCGACAGCTCCCCGCTGTGCAATTCGAAAATCTCCAGAAGATGCTTCAAACGATCATGGTTTATCTCTATCCATCTTCCCTTAATGAATGCAAGACCCTCCGTCTGCTGTAAAAGTTGTCTTATTTCGCTTTCTGTCAGTGCTTCTCCGCCTACAGTTAAGTTCGGAACGACCGAGAGAACAGAATCTATCCCGAGCAGAGTCGGCTTTTTATCACCGACCTTTACCGAAACAGCCATATTGGAATATCTTTTTTTCCACCAGTTAGGTATTCTGCACCTTATCCCACAGCTTTCAAGTGCTTCGGTATCAAGAAGAAATCGGTAGGCTTCGTCAGATGTCAGTCCCAGCGGGTGGAAAAGCTCTCCACTATCCATGAAGTTTGCAATAAGCGGCGATACCTCCGCTGCCTTGTTCAAGCATGATAGCAAATCAAGAATCTTTGTCTTATCTCCCTTATATTCCGTCATGGCATATTGAAGAGGCACATGACATACTGCTCCCGAACCTTTCTTTGTTGCATATGTTGCAAGAAAAGCAAACGGATATTCTCCGTAGGTGTTTTCAACAAGATGAAAAAATACCCTTTCAGGAATATGAAGCTTGGAGCTTTTCTCCGTAAAATACAGCGAGACCTTGCCGTTGTATTTTGATATTTCTGTTTTGAAAATATCCAGAAATCTCTTATATTGCCTTTTAATCCACCATTTATTAATATATTGTGTTCCGATGGCAAATGGAACTCTTTCAAGAAGCGTTCCATATGTTTCATCGCTTGGAGCAAGAGTTGTTTTTTCGCGGGTCAATTCGATTCCGGCTGTATTTGAAAGTTCCTGAGTGAAAATCTCGGCTAAAAGAAAGATAAAGGAACCGGCTGCATCAAGATAATCCGGTCGTTCATGAAAAGATAGATCATAGAATGTCTTATACGGCTCATTGTCACATTTCTCGGAGAAAGTGCGAAGCTGCTCTACCGATTCGACTGCTTTATCAAGCATAAATGAATCTTTGGTAAAAATAAAATGAATTTTGTTCATGGGCATATACCGCTTTTCCTATATAGTAATAGTATTATACCATACGCCTTTTTGGTATTTCAACTATTTGCATAGAAAAATTTTCTATCTGATACTATCTGATACTATGGCTTATTTTAAAAAAATCAATCAAACTATATTATTTTAGCAAAATTATAATATAGTCAATGTAAACAAAAGCAAAGAAAGAAGAATCTAATTTATCATAACGAGTTGAAATTCTGCGAAATCACCTAAGCTTTTGGAAAAAGCATTCAACCAAATGCCGTTCTTTGTAGGTGTGCCAATCAACATGCTTAGGGTCATTCACGCAATCTCCGGGCGGAATAGTGTAAAGAACATTCTGCGATGGGTCAATTACTAATGAAAAAAATTGATACTTTTCTTGACAGAAAATGAATTTTGATGTATAATTTTAAGGTGTTTTTATACATAAATTTTTCTAAAGGAGATCATAGTTTTGAAAATTTCGGCAGTTATTCCTGTCACGATAATAGCTTATCTGATAATGATGATCGTAATAGGCATTATCTTCTCAAGAAGGAATAAAAATGTAAGCGATTTCTACCTCGGCGGACGTAAGCTGGGGCCGATCGTAACCGCAATGAGCGCAGAAGCGTCAGATATGAGCAGTTGGCTGCTTATGGGACTTCCGGGTGTTGCATATCTCACAGGAGGTGCAGAGGCAGGCTGGACAGCTATCGGTCTGGCAATAGGCACATACCTCAACTGGCTTTTGGTGGCAAAAAGACTGAGAATATATAGTCAGAAGGTCGGGGCAATTACCGTTCCTGATTTTTTCTCAAACCGCTACCATGACAAGAGCAATGCTCTCATGGGCATTTCCGCATTGATAATCCTGATTTTCTTCGTACCCTATACGGCTTCGGGCTTTTCTGCCTGCGGAAAATTGTTTAATACAATTTTTGGTTGGGAGTACCACACTGCAATGATAATCAGTGCAATTGTAATCATCACCTACACCTGCACAGGCGGTTTTCTTGCGGCAAGCTTTACAGACCTTATTCAGTCGATCGTTATGACTTGCGCTCTTTTAAGTATTATCATCTTTGGTATCGGAAAAGCAGGCGGTGTCGGTGCTGTGCTTGATAACGCACGTTCTATCGACGGTTATCTCTCACTCGTTAATATTCATAATACAGAGACCGGCGGAGCGGACTCCTACTCATTCCTGACCATAGTTTCCACGCTTGCATGGGGACTCGGCTATTTCGGTATGCCGCATATTATCCTCAGATTTATGGCAATCGAAGATAAGAATAAGATCAAGACCTCTCGCAGAATAGCTTCGATCTGGGTAGTTATTTCTATGTTTGTTGCTATTTTTATCGGTTTTATCGGAAATCTTCTCTCAAAACAGAATGTCATCGAAGAGCTTCAGGACTCTGAGAGAATTATTATCAGAATAGCTCTGTATATGAGTGAACACGGTGTATTGCTTGCTATTATAGCAGGTCTTGTATTCGCAGGTATTCTTGCCTGCACAATGTCAACATCAGATTCACAGCTTTTGGCGGCTTCTTCAAGTATGTCTGAGAATATTCTTAAAGGCGTATTAAAATTGAAGCTTGATGAAAAGAAATCTATGATCTCTGCAAGAGCTGTGCTCGTTGTTATCGCAGTGTTAGGAGTTATTCTCGCATGGGATCAGAACAGCTCGGTATTCAGAGTAGTTTCGTTCGCATGGGCAGGCTTTGGCGCAACCTTCGGACCGGTAATGCTTACTGCACTCTTCTGGAAACGCTCCAATAAATACGGTGCTATCGCAGGAATGATCGCAGGCGGTATTATGGTATTCCTCTGGAAATTTGTAATATCCGAACTCGGCGGAGTATTTGCCATTTATGAGCTTCTTCCTGCTTTTGTGGTTGCATTTATCGCAATAGTTGTTGTTTCTCTTGTTACCGAAAAGCCTTCAAAAGAAATAACAGAAGAATACGATACAGTAATTGCTGAAATGAAAAAATAAGCTGAATTAGTAAAATAACCCCGAAGCGGAATTATTCCTGCTCCGGGGTTTGTTTAATATATTTATTTTTGGCGTATTTTCTTAAAATCCGAGCTTACAGCACTGCTTTGCACGTCTTCAGGAGGCGCAAGAGGTGTTAATTTACCTGTAATATCTGTGGTATAACCGCCTTCGGGTATCAGCTCCGAGATAGGCACTATTTCATAACCAAGCTCGTGAATAGTATCAATTATCATCGGCAGAGAGCTTGCAGTGTTGCCGCCTGCATTATGCATAAGGATTATTGAACCGTTTCTAATTCTGCTTCTTATCCTTGCGCAGATCTCTTCTCCCGAGTTATTAGTCCAATCGAGTGTATCAACATCCCATTGTATGCAGTCCATACCCATACCGAGAGCCGTTCCTATAACTCTGTTGTCATATGCTCCGTAAGGATTTCTGAAAAGCGTTGGGCGTTTTCCTGTCAAAGCTTCGATCTCCGCACTGCATATCTCCATTTCATTCCTTATACTCCAGGAATCAAGCTGTGTAAGATCAGGGTGTGTATTGGAGTGATTGCCAATATCATGACCTGCCTGTGCTATTCTGACAACATCTTCGGGGTATGCTCTGACCCAAATACCGACAAGAAAGAATGTCGATGTAATATTATAGCTCTCCAATGTGTCGAGAATTGACTGTGTATTCTCGTTTCCCCAAGAAGCATCAAAGCTTATTCCGACTTTTTTCTCGTCTGTTTCAACATAACTGATAGGGTAGACCTTTCCGACACTATACGGGTCAATATACTCATATGTATCATTATTATCTGTGTCGTTGTTCGAGTCATCATAAACAGGAGTATTTTCTTCTGTGTCGTTGTTATTCTCCGGTGTGCTGTTTTCTTCGTAATAATACTCTTCTTCGGATTGATCGTTTACTGTATTATCGTTATTGTTATCGTTGTTGTTATTAGTATTATCAGCCTGACTTGTCACAGTATTTGCTGATACAGTTGCTGATGATACTGAATTTGATGAAGTGTTATCACTTTTGCTTGTCACAGAACTAACCGATTTGCTTGATACTGATGAAGAAGTACTATTCTTAACATCAGGATCACTGCTTACAATGCTGTCCGTTTCACTTGTTTTTGTATCTGTTTGTGTATCGGTATCATCAGACGCAGTAACCATTACACTGAGCATTGCCGTAACGGTGTTATTGCTTTTAAGCTGTGCGGCAATAACCGTATCCCCTTCTGCCAGTGCCGTTAGAACGCCGTTTTCGTCTATCTTTGCAACAGATGTATCATCGCAGGTATACAGAATATCTTCATTGGCGCAGTCAATAGATTCGACCATTTTATATAGATTGATCTTTTCTCCGACCTCAACAGTAACAGATGTATCTTTAAAGGTGATACTTTCAACAGCGACCTTGCTTATATCGGGTTCGGTATTATTTTGTATTTTTTCTGACTTTGTATTGCTTACGGCAAATATACCACAAATAATACCTATAACAACAATAACAGCCGCTATTATTATGATAATCAATTTCTTTGAAGAAGTGTTTCCGCTATTTTTTTCATTCATAGAATAGCCTCCATTTAAGCCGGACCTGTATAATTGTTGCCGTATTTTATACGGAACAGCAGATCTATAACAAACAAGCCGACTGCAACGGCAGTAATAATATTGCATACCTTCTGATTTTTCATTTTTACGAATTTATCATACAAAGGCAAAGCAAAA
>JAFOMO010000062.1 GCA_017418905.1 Clostridia bacterium
ATCTGCAAGAACCTCAACGCCCATTTTCATTCGCTCTTCTTTTTTTGCGTAATAATCCTTGCCTGTTGCAATAGCCTCGAAAATATCTTCAAGATCTGTACCGATAAACATAGATACTATTGCAGGCGGTGCTTCGTTTGCGCCGAGTCTGTGATCGTTGCCGGCAGATGCAGCCGAAATTCTGAGAAGATCCTGATATTCGTCAACAGCCTTTATTACTGCCACAAAGAACAGAAGGAACTGATGATCGTTGTATGGGTCTTTGCCGGGATCGAGAAGATTCTTTCCGCAGTTTGTGCTTATTGACCAGTTGTTATGCTTACCGCTGCCGTTGACGCCTGCAAAGGGCTTTTCGTGAAGCAGACACTCCATACCGTGGCGGTTTGCTATGCGCTTCATCATTTCCATAGTGAGCTGATTGTGGTCTGTTGCAAGGTTTGTTGTTGTATAGATCGGTGCTAACTCGTGCTGTGCGGGTGCTACCTCGTTATGCTTTGTTTTTGCGTAAATGCCGAGCTTCCACAATTCCTCGTCAAGCTCTTTCATAAATACCGATACTTTATCTTTTATTTTACCGAAATAGTGGTCTTCAAGCTCTTGCCCCTTAGGTGCTCTTGCACCGTATAATGTTCTGCCGGTATAGGTGAGGTCTTTTCTTGAATCAAACATTTTCTTGTCAATAAGGAAATACTCCTGCTCCGGACCTACCGTTGTAATAACTCTTGAGGTTTCGTTGTCACCGAACAATCTGAGCAAACGAACTGCCTCGTTGCTGATAGCCTCCATAGAACGTAAGAGGGGGGTTTTTTTGTCGAGTACATCGCCTGTGTATGAACAGAAAGCTGTGGGAATACAGAGAGAACCGTCTTTGATAAATGCGTAAGAGGTGGGGTCCCATGTTGTATATCCTCTTGCCTCAAAGGTTGCTCTTATACCGCCCGAAGGGAAGCTTGAAGCGTCCGGCTCACCCTTGATAAGCTCTTTTCCGCTGAACTCCATAATTACCTGACCGTCGTCTGTCGGATTAATAAAGCTGTCGTGCTTTTCGGCAGTAACGCCTGTCATTGGCTGAAACCAGTGTGTATAATGTGTGCAGCCGTTTTCAACTGCCCAGTCTTTCATAGCGTTGGCAACAATGTTTGCCACATTTATGTCAAGAGGCTGACCGTCTTTAATAGTCTTTTTAAGTGCTTTGTAGGTTTGTTTCGGAAGTCTTTGCTTCATGGTTCTTTCATCGAATACAAGGCTGCCGAAAAGCTCGGGTACATTTATCATAGCTATTATCCTCCGAAATAAAAAATAAAGACGCCGTGAACGTATATTTCAACGTCCGCAGCGCCTTTGCTGTTTACGGTGCTAATTATACAGCAAATACTAAAGTTAGTCAATATGTGATTCTAAACAAACAATTTTTCACGCATTAAATAAATTATGTTTTTATTTGTATAATATGCCGATCAATTAAGGTGCGTTACAGTATAAAGAGAAAGATTCCTCCGAGAATAACTGCGTATAAGTAACCGACAATCACATCACGGGGAAAATGTACTCCGCCGCATATTCTCGACATGGCGATAAACGCAGTAATAAGCAGAAAAACAATCCCGACGGGTATGTTTAAATACAGCATTACCATTGATATTACAGCAGAGCTTGCGGTGTGACGGCTCGGAAACGATTTTCCTTTTGTGCTTTTTGGAAACAGGGGAGTGATATTGTACTTCTCATACGGACGCTGAAAATTCAGATATTTTCTGATAAGCGACAGTGTAATAAATACTCCGAGAGGTACTGTAATGCACCTCAGTAAACGATGGTCATGAATGAATATAAGATACCCCAAAAGCAGGGGATATGTTACCAATACGAAATTGGGAAATGCCTTGTAAATAAAAGTCAAAAGCGTAAGTCTTATTTTTTTTGCTTTAAACCATTGGCTCAATTTTCCGTAGAAAACTTCATAATCCATACTGTGCACCCTCCGGACAATGAAAATACGGCGGATCTTGCACCGCCGTACTATTATACTATATTATTGTTAAAAGGTCAATTATTTCATTAAGCTGCAAACAAGGTCTGCATATTCGGAAGGATCTTCAACCTGCAAGCCTGCGATTATAACAGCCTGATTATACAAAAGCTTTGCATACTGCTCTGCTTTTTCTTTGTCTGCCGTGATGTTTGCGATAAGAGCATTTACAGCAGGGTGAGATGCATTAATTTCAAGAACTCTTTCTGCTTTTACCATAGCGTCCGGCTGAGCGACTGCCATATACTTTTCCATTTCAAAAGAAACACTGCCCTTTGCGGTAAGGCAAACAGGGTGACTTTTAAGCTTTTTGGAGAATACTACCTCTTTTACCTTGTCGCCGAGAACGTCTTTGATGAACTTGAGTGTATCATCGCTGTTCTGGTCTTTCTCGTCCTTTTTGTCGGACTCATCGTCGTCAACGTCCTCATTCACGATATTCTTGAAGGGTGTACCGTTGTAGTCTGCCATACTCTGGAATGCAAATTCGTCGATCTCCTCCGAGCAGTAAAGAATCTCCTTGCCCTTGTCACGGAAGTATTCAATCTGCGGCAGCTTGTCGATAGCCTCAACCGAATCACCCGTTGCAAAATAGATCTCTTTCTGATCGTCCTTCATGCGCTCGAGGTATTCTTTGAGAGTAACAAGCTTTTTCTCTGTGGAAGAGTAGAACAAAACAAGATCTTTAACAATATCCTTATGTGCGCCGTAATCGCCTACAAGACCGTATTTGATATGTCTGCCGAAATTGCCGTAGAATTTCTCGTAACCTTCACGATCGTTTTTAAGCCATGAAGCAAGCTCGTTTTTGATCTTCTTTTCAAGAGTGGCCGCCATGCTTTTGAGCTGGCGGTCATGCTGGAGCATTTCTCTTGAAATGTTGAGAGAGAGATCCTGCGAATCTACAACACCCTTTACAAATGCAAAATGCTCGGGGATAAGGTCGGAGCAGTTATCCATGATAAGAACGCCGCTGCTGTAAAGCTGCAAGCCTTTTTTGTATTCTTTTGTATAATAGTTAAACGGTACTCTTGACGGTATGAACAACAGCGACTTGAAAGAAGTTACAACTCCCTCAACGGAGTTTGCAAATACTCTTGCGGGATTTTCAAAGTCAAAGAATTTTTGCTTGTAGAATTCGTTGTACTCCTCATCTGTAACGTCCTTTTTGTTTCTCTGCCATATTGGGATCATACTGTTGAGAACCTCGTCCTCTTTTACCTCGTCGTATTCGGGATTATCCGTGTCGCAGTCGTCACGCAGCTTGCGGTGTTCCATTTCCATAATAATGGGGTAGCGGATATAATCTGAATACTTCGAAACAAGAGCAGAGATTTTATACTTCTCAAGAAACTCGGAGTACTTCTCGTTTTCGGTATCCTCTTTTACCTTAATAATGATCTTAGTGCCGACATCACTTTTGTCTATCTCTGTGATCTCATAGCCGTCTGCGCCTGAGCTCTGCCACTGATAAGCCTTGTCGCAGTTGTATTTTTTAGACTGTACGGTTATTTCGTCTGCAACCATAAATGCAGAGTAGAAGCCGACACCGAATTGACCGATAATATCAACATCATCGTTCTTCTCGTTTTCCTGCTTGAATTTAAGAGAACCGCTGTTTGCGATAGTACCGAGGTTTTGGTCGAGATCGTCGCTGTCCATACCTATACCGTTATCGGTAATAGTAATAGTTCTGTTAGGCTTATCAAGGTCGATACGAATTTTGAAGTCTGATTTGTTCAGACCGACATTTGTATCGGTGAGAGAGATGTAATAAAGCTTGTCGATAGCGTCGCTTGCGTTTGAGATTATCTCACGAAGAAAGATTTCCTTGTGAGTGTAAATTGAATTGATCATCAGGTCAAGAAGCCTTTTGGACTCAGACTTGAATTCTGTTTTTGCCATATATCATTACCTCTTGTTTTTGGATTGGCACTCTTAATGTTTGAGTGCTAAATATAGTTATATAACAATTCAAACGATTTGTCAAGACTTTTTTGTAAACAATGTATTACGATAGTCACAAAACGGCAAAAACAGAATACTATATAGTATAAAAATGTGCAAGAAAAATTTTTTGAAAAAATTTCAAAAAACAGTTGACAAATGGGTCGGGATAGTGTATTATAATATACGTCGCTGAGATACAGCGTCAAACAAAAACAAAAGTGGTTGAAATGGGAGCATAGCTCAGCTGGGAGAGCATCTGCCTTACAAGCAGAGGGTCATAGGTTCGAGCCCTATTGTTCCCACCAGAAATGGCCCGGTAGTTCAGTTGGTTAGAACGCCAGCCTGTCACGCTGGAGGTCGACGGTTCGAGCCCGTTTCGGGTCGCCACTTTTGCCTCTGTAGCTCAGTCGGTAGAGCAAGGGACTGAAAATCCCTGTGTCGGCGGTTCGATTCCACCCGGAGGCAC
>JAFOMO010000005.1 GCA_017418905.1 Clostridia bacterium
CGCCGCAGACGTTGCCGCAAAATGTGCCGAAAACGGCTTGCTTGTTCTTACCGCAAAGACAAAGATAAGATTTTTGCCGCCGCTTAATATCACAAAAGATGAGATTGACGAGGGTCTGAGCATATTTAAAAAGGTTTTGGGTTGATAATTTGATTATTTAAAGGTGCTTTTGTTTTGCGCAAAAGCACTTTTTATTTCCTTGACAATTTTATGCTTATTTTTAAGTATGCGTGATATATTATAGAATAGTGATCTGTCTGTTTTTAAATATTACCAAAAAAATATAAAAAATTTTAATATTTCATAGCTTTTACCCGTGCAATTCATATTTTGGTAACATTTTTGTTAGATAATAGAAAAGTCAAACTGTTTTTAAAAATTTAAAGGAGTGATACAGCGTGATCGAGGTTAAGAATATTACAAAATGCTACGGCGATAAAGTTGCCGTAGATAATGTAAGCTTTACTGCACCAAGCGGAGAGATACTCGGTTTTCTCGGACCAAACGGCGCAGGCAAATCAACGACCATGAACATTATTACAGGCTATTTGTCATCGTCAAGCGGCACTGTTACAATTGACGGCTGCGAAATTCTCGAAGACCCAAAGGAAGCCAAAAGCAAAATAGGCTATCTGCCCGAAATACCGCCGCTTTATATGGATATGACGGTGCAGAAATATCTTGAATTTATGTTCGATCTCAAAAAGGTCAAGCTCGATAAAGAAGAGCATATCGAAGAGGTGTGCCGCCTTGTAAAGATCAGCAGCGTAACTCACAGACTTATCAAAAATCTGTCAAAGGGCTATAAACAGCGTGTGGGTCTTGCACAGGCTTTATTGGGAAATCCGCCCGTGCTTATTCTCGATGAGCCTACCGTCGGTCTTGACCCGAAGCAGATAATCGAAATAAGAAATCTTGTTAAGAGTCTGGGCAAAAAGCATACTGTAATTCTGTCGTCACATATATTGTCCGAGGTACAGGCTATCTGCGACAGAGTTGTAATTATCAGCAACGGCAAAGTAGTTGCCGACGAAACAACAGACGGTCTTTCTCAGAAGCTCGGAAAAGCAAATCGTCTTTTGCTTGAAGCAGAGGGCAATAAGTCTAAAATTATTGATACTGTATCTTGTATACCTGATGTCAAGAGCATTAAAACAGAAAGAGAACTCGGAGATAATGTGTATGAGTTTAGTATTGACGTTGCAGAAGACGCAGACATCAGACGCAGACTGTTTTTTGCAATGGCTGCCGAGAATATGCCCATACTTACACTTCGCAGCGACAACATCTCGCTTGAAGAGGCATTTTTGCGGCTTACTAACGATACTCAGTATTCAAATAAAAGGAGGCAGCAGTAATGGGTGCTATCATCAAAAGAGAGCTTTACTCTTATTTTTGTTCGCCTGTGGCTTATGTTGTAATGGCGATATTCTTCTTCTTTTCGGGATTGTTTTTTACAATAATTTGTCTTTCAAACGATTCCTCTAACCTTACATATGTTTTTACAAATATGTTTCTTGTAACTATACTTTTAACTCCCATTCTTTGTATGAAGCTGTGGAGCGATGAAAAGCGTCTGAAAACAGATCAGGCTTTGCTCACCTCCCCTGTAAGTATCTTGGGTATTGTTTTGGGCAAGCTTTTTGCCGCTTGTATCCTCTATCTTGTGTGTATGGCAGTTTATCTTGTTTTCGGCTTTGTATTGTCGTTCTTTGTAACTCCCAACTGGGCTGTTATACTCTGCAACTTCTCGGGCTTGTTTATTCTCGGAAGTGCAATGATAGCTATTGACCTGTTTCTTTCCTCTTTGACAGAAAGCCAGATGATAGCCGCTATTACAGGCTTTGCAGTCGGTCTGTCTGTTTATTTGTTGGACAATCTTGCAAAGGCTGTTCCCGTACAGTTCATCTCAACAGCTTTGCAGAAAATTTCATTTATGACGCACTACCAGAACTTTACAGTAGGACTTCTGAGCTTTGCCGATGTTGTATTCTTTTTGTCGGTAATAACTTTGTTTGTATTCCTTACGGTGCGTGTTATTGAGAAAAAACGCTGGAGTTAAGGAGGGTGTGACACATGAGTAAGAAAAAGAATAAAAAGTCGGAGCAGGCAGAAGAAAAGCTTGCTATTGCCAGAAGCGAAGAGCTTGCCGAAGAAGTTGACGAAACCGATGTTTCGGAAGATACGGCAGATAATACAGAGGTATCACAGGATACACAGAATACACAGAGTACAGAAAGTGATATAGACAATACTTCCGAAAGCGATCTTGCAAGCGTAAAAGAAGAGATCAGTGAAGATATACTTAAAAACTTTGAAGAAGAACAAGAAGATGTAACAGAGGACGAGAAGTCCGAAGAAGATACAGACGAGAAGTCCGAGGAAAAGGACGAAGAGGAAAAAACGGAAAAATCGGACAAAAAGCCCGAAAAAGATAAGAAAACAGACGATAAGAAAGCCGCCGCAAAATCAGCGAAAAAAGAGGCAAGAAAGAGCAGACGTGCTTTAAAGGAAAGAGCCTTCAAAAGAGGCTGGTTCTCTGTTTTTCTTGTTGTGTTGTTCATAGCGGCAGTAATAATAGTAAATATCATAGCCGCAACCCTTAATGAAAAGATACCTGCTTTGACATTCGACACAACAGGTACCGAGAGCTTTGAGCTTACACAGGATACGCTTGATTATCTTGCTAACCTCAAAGAAGATATTACGATCATCGTCCTCGGTGAAGAGAAAGACTTCAAAAACGGCGGCGAGTACTATATTCAAGCCAACACTCTGTTCCATGAGTACGAGAGAAACAGCGATCATATCAAGGTGGAATATGTTGATATGTCAACAAATCCGACATTCAGCAGTAAATATCCGAATGAATCTCTCTCTTACTACGGTGTTATCGTGCAGGGCGAGAACGATTACAAATACCTCACAGAGCGAGATATGTTTGATGTACAAATTGATTATAATACATATAATTACTACATCGCAGGCTCGATGGTAGAGGAGGCTGTAACATCTGCTATTTTGTATGATACTACTGCCGATAAACCAAAGGTAACATTTGTATCGGATATTAACGGTCAGGATTATGATTTCTTCAAAAGCTTCCTTGAAACAAACGGCTTTGTGACAGACGAGGTATCCCCTGCTGTCGGCAGTATTCCCGAAGATACCTCCGTACTTGTTTTGTATGACCCGACAGTCGATCTTAACGAATCGTTTGTTGATACTATCTCAAAGTTCCTTAACAATGACGGAAAGCTCGGAAAACAGCTCTTGTATGTTGCGCCGTCTGCGCTTAAAGAGTTCCCGAATATTGATTCACTGCTTGAAGAGTGGGGCGTGGCAGTTGAAAACGCTTATGCTTTGGAAAACGACTCAAACTTTACAGCACCTCTCGGAAACAATCTTTACCTTTTTGCCGCACAGTATAAAGATATGACATTTACAGCAGGTATGAAAAATTCATCATTGCCGTTCTGCGTTATAAGCGGTTTTACAAAGCCGATAAAAATACTTGATGAAACGAATACAAACATTTCCTCGCTTATGACACTCTCCGATAAAAGCTCGGTAGTATATCCTGCCGAATCGGGTGATGAGGCAGAGCCTGAACAAGTAGATACACCTAACGTAAATCTTGGTGTTATCTCAAAGAAAACGTCAACCGAAAATACCAATGAAGAAACGGGCGAAACATCTAATAAAGAATCCGACATAATCGTACTCGGCTGTTCTCTCGGTCTTGACGAAAGTCTGCTGCGTTCTGCGGTATACGGCAACTCCTCTTATATAATCTCCGTTCTCAACAGCGTAACGGGCAGAGGCGACGTAGGCATATCAATTGAGGCAAAGAGCCTTGAATCGGAAGAGCTCGGTATTACATCTGCGCAGATAAATGTTCTGGGTACACTGTTTATAGTTATACTTCCCATTGCGGTAATTATTGCAGGCTTTGTAATATTTATGAAGCGCCGTAATATGTAAAAGGGGCAAAAAATATGAAAAAGACTACTAAAACCATAATAATAGCTTTAAGCTCGGTTGCCGTTCTTACGGGTGTGCTTTTGCTTGTAAAATTTGTTGTACCCGAGAATGTCGGTGAAGATACATCTTCCGCAAGCGTAGAAACGGTAACGGGCGAGGAGCATATACACCTGATAAGCTATGTGCCTGCCGACATAAAGCAGATAGATGTTGAAAACGAAACAGGCAGATATACATTGCTGTCCGATACTCCGAAAACGGAAACAACAGCCTCGGACGGTACGACATCATACCTCACAGACGCAACAGTATATACACTTGTTGGGTATGAAGATATGGAGCTTCTCTTAGGCTCTCCCGACGGTCTTGCGGCCGACTGCGCCGCCGTTACTGCCGTAAAAAAAGTGAATGACGGTTCGGCAAAGGCAGATTTCGGCTTTGATTCTCCGAGAGCCGTTGTAACGGTTACTTATCAGTCGGGAGAGAAACGCACCATAACTCTCGGCAATGACGCAGACGCAGACAAGGGCGCATACATTATGCTTGACGGTGACGAGAATGTTTATCTTGCAGAGAGTGATTCTGTTGACGGTTATTTAATGGGCGCAATGGAAATGCTCACTACCGATATAGGAAAAGCCGCAACAGAAGACAGCGAGAATGTATTCACAAAAATGGTATTTGGCGGCAGTCTGTTCGGTGAGGACATTGTACTTGAATACAACGACAACAAGGCTTATTCTCAGTCTTATGTAATAACCTCACCCGATCAGACTATGGCAAACGAAGAAACAGTTACTTATATGGTAAACAATGTAAGAAGCTTAACTGCGACAAAGGTAATTGCGGTATCTCCCGAGGAAGAAAAAATCGCAGAGTACGGTCTTGATAAGCCGTATGTTACGGTTGAGGCAGAGTTCCCCGATATAAGTGTAAGCTACAAGGCAACAAAGCCTGATGACGAGGGAATGTTTTACCTTTTGAGTGACGGTATTGTATATCAGATGGATAAAAATGCTGTTCCGTGGGTAAATTACACATACGATCAGATGATACCCAATACTGTATTAAACCCGAAATATGTTAACACCGAGAGCGTTATTGTAACGGCAGGAGATGAAGTGTATGAGTTTGTCGTTAAAAACGATACAACAACACAGTATAATCCCGATGATGATACAGATACAGAGATCACCACAACAACAGTAACCTGCAACGGAAAAGAGATAGACGAGAATAATTACAACATATTCTTCCAGAACCTCACCTCTGCACAGAGAACGGGTACGGGAGAAATTCCGCAGGGTAAGAAAGAGATACTCAGAGTGAAGTATGTATCGACAGAGGGCAAAGAGAGCGAAGCTGTTTACTATGAGGGGGAAAACAGAAAATGTCCTGTTCTGATAAACGGCACATTAGGCAGTACGGCATATGAGAGCTATGTAAGCAAGATACTTGAAGATCTGCCGAAGATAGCCGCAAACCAGACTGTACAAAGCGTCTACTAAATTGAAAATGGAAATTTTTATACTGATCTCTGATTAAAAGCTTTATAAGGATTTTCGAGTATAATTAGAGAGCAGTATCAGTTTTCGGAATCAATGAACGGTGTTGTTCCAACAATTTGAGTTTTCAAAATATAATGTATTAAAGAAAGCAGGAGTATCGGTTTGTAATATGAGGCTGATACTTCTGCGATTTTGCTATTATTGTACAATGTTATTGACAGTTTATCGCCGAAGTGTTAAAATTATTACAGAAATAGATAAACATTATTGTGTAGATTTTTATTTCAGAATCTACTAAATGAAAACAATTTATTTTATCATAAGTTGATATTTATGAATATTTATATAAGTTATGTAAGTTCCCATATGCTGTTTTTAATATTGTATTATAGTTTTACATTTTCATTGATAAAGAATTATGTGTATAAACTAATAAAGTATGGTCAAAAAATGGATTAGATGTGCGATAATAGTAAGGTGATAGAAAATGAG
>JAFOMO010000063.1 GCA_017418905.1 Clostridia bacterium
CAGGACTGTTTTTGAAATTCACCCCTAAAAGGGCTGGAGCGTGCCTCCGGCGGCTAAGGGGCGCTGCCCCTTAGAACCCCGCAAGCCTTTTGAAAAAGGCTTGACCGAAAACTTATTTGTTGGTTTTTGCACGGTCTGAATTCTCAATTAAAATAATTCCACTTTCCATTTTCAATTTTCAATTTTCAGAGAACGTTGTGCCAATTAACGCACTCCGTTTCTCTCAGCGACAAAAGCCTGTTTTTAAGCAAACCGCAGTCTGTGTAAAGTCTGCTGTTATCTCCGCTTTGCGAATAACGTATCATTTCTTCGAGCAGATCATCTATATTATCTGCGTCGGTATGATTAATAAACATTTCCGCTTTGTTCTTTTTACCCGTCCATATGCTTTTCATCTTAATACATAGCTGTTGGACACTCTCTCCGCTTTGCAGAGCGTTCTCTGTTTGTTCTGTAAGCTCAAACAATTCGCTTGAAAGCTCACCGCACATTTTATACTCTGTAAATGCAAGAGTTAAAATTGCGGCAAGAAGCGCCAATGCTGCCCATACTCTTGTCAAAGCGTATCACCCTTTTTGATTATTTTATAGCCGCCCTTTTCGTTCATTGTCATAACGAATATATCGGCGGCATTTGTTTTTTCTTTCTTTAATATATTAAAAAGCTTGTTTTTATCACTGCCGCATAGCCTTAACGAAAATTCCGATATACTGCCGTCACTTATAACAAGCGTTTCAAGACCGCCCTTGTCTGCTTTGATGTTCATATCTCCGTTTGTTACCGTGTCTTTTTCGGGTTTTTTAAGTACGCTCAGAGTGCCGTTTGTTTCCACTATCGCATAATACACATCATCAAGCGAGAAAACGTCTTTACTCCTCAGCTCTTCCCAAAGCTCGTCAATGCTCATTCGCAGACGTTTAAGCTCCGTTTGTACTATCTTGCCTTTGCTTATAACAACTATCGGTCTGCCGCATACAAGCTTTCTGAACAGTGGACTTTTTATCATTACAGCAGAGAGAAGTATCTCGCTTATTACAAGCACCGTCATTGGTACAAATCCGCTTAACAGCGGCTTTGATGTGTTTTCAAGTGCGATAGACGCTATGTCAGACAAAAGCATTGTCACAACAAGCTCGCTTGTTTGCAGATCGCTTATCTGCCGTTTGCCCATTAATCGTACCGAGGCAAGTATCACCAGGTACAAAAGTGCAGTTCTTATTATTGCTATAAACATTTTTATCACCGTGTTTATTTTGTGCGGCTTGTATCTGTTTATTCATCTGTCACAATATACGTTTTTTATTCCTATATTTACCGCTTGTGTGATGATAAAAGTTTGGATATTATTACCGTATATCTTTAGGTTACAATCTGTTATAATATTATACGGAAAAGAAATATTTTTGTAATCTGTTTTCTTTTCGTAAAGGAGCTGACAGCGTGAATACAGCAGTTGTGTTTTATTCGTTGAACGGCAATACAAAATATGCCGCACAAAAAATAGCAGACAGACTTAATGCCGATCTGATAGAGCTTAAACCGAAAAAAGCTTATCGCGACAAAGGGTTCAAGAAGTATTTTGTGGGCGGAAAAAGTGCCGTGTTCAGCGAAAGTCCCGAGCTTTTGCCGTATGAATATAATACGGATAATTATGATATTGTATTATTAGGTATGCCTGTATGGGCACGCTGTATAACGCCGCCGCTTCGTACCTTTATAGAAGAAAACAAAGGCTCTTTATGTAATAAAGAAATAGGCGTTTTTTTGTGTCAAAGCGGTGCGGGAGCCGAAAAGGTCTTTGAAAAGCTTAAAAAACTTTTGGGGCGGGCTTCATTTAAAGCCGAGCTTGTATTGATTGACCCAAAGGACAGACCAAAAAAAGATAACGAAGAAAAGATAAATAGTTTTTGTGAGAATTTTTTTAAAGAAAAGAAAGATGTGAAGTAATGGATAACAAGACGATGATGCAGTACTTTGAGTGGTATCTTCCGAACAACGGCTTGTTCTGGGACAGGTGCGTTGTTCAGGCTGATAAGCTGCTTGAAAATGGTATCAATATGCTGTGGCTGCCGCCTGCATATAAGGGCGCAACGGGCAAAGACAGCGTAGGTTATGATGTGTATGATACATATGATCTCGGTGAGTTTGACCAAAGAGGCAGCGTTGCCACAAAGTACGGAACAAGAGATTCATATTTGAATGCAGTGCAGACCTTGCAGAACAAGGGTATAGAGGTATTGGTTGATATTGTTCTCAACCACATGACAGGCGCAGATGAGCTTGAAGAGGTAGTTGCGGTAGAGAATAATCCCGAAAACAGAGAAGAGGATATAGGCGAGCCCGAAAAGCGTACTGTATGGACTAAGTACACATTCCCCGGACGTGCAGGAAAGTATTCCGACTTTACATGGAATTATACTCACTTCAACGGTACAGACTGGGATGAGGAACATCAGCAGTTCGGAATATTCCTCTTTGACGGCAAAGCGTGGAACAGCGAAACAGACAGCGAGTTTGCAAACTTTGATTATCTTATGGGTACTGATCTTGATATGGAGAACCCCGAAACTGTTGAGGCTGTTACAAACTGGGGCAAGTGGTATCTCGATACGGTAAGACCCAACGGCTTCAGAATAGACGCAGTAAAGCATATAAGATTTGAGTTTTACAGAGATTGGCTGAAGGTGCTGAGAGAACATTACAACTATAACTTTTTTGCCGTTGGTGAATATTGGTCAAGCGAGATAGATAAGCTCACGCATTATCTTGATGTTGTAGAGGACAGTATGTCGCTTTTTGATGTACCGCTTCATTTCTCATTTCAGGACTGTTCATATTCAAACGGCGCATATGATATGCGGCAGCTTCTTGAAAATACGCTTGTAAAGCTGAAACCCGAAAATGCAGTAACGTTTGTAGATAACCACGACACTCAGCCGGGACAGTCGCTTTTCTCGTTTATACCGACCTGGTTCAAGCCGATAGCATACGCACTGATACTTTTAAGAAGTGAGGGCTTGCCCTGTGTGTTCTACGGTGATTACTACGGTATTCCCAACGATAATATACCGCCTGTGCCTGTGCTTAAAAAGCTCATTTATCTTCGCAAGAAGTACGCATACGGCGAACAGGAGGATTATTTTGACGACGCCTCTGTTGTCGGCTTTGTGCGCAAGGGCGACCACGAACACGAAAATTCGGGTATGGCTGTGCTTATGACGAATGCGGAGTGCGGCTCTAAGATAATGAACGTAGGCGAAAGGTTTGCAGGCAAGCAGTTCTATAATGTAATTGATCTTACAAGCGCACCCGTAACGATAGACGAAGAGGGCAACGGCGAATTTTTTGTTGACGGCGGCTCTGTTTCCGTTTGGGTGAACGAGTGGGTATACAGAGATATTTGCCTGAATATCGAATAATATGCCGGACGATCAGCTATGAGCAATGAATAAACATTGCTCATACTGTATAAAAAAATATTTCGCATTGCGAAATTAATATATATATTAACTTAGAGGGGATAGGACAATGATCGAAAATCTTAAAAACGACTGCGGTACTTTAATGACCGGAATAAAGCTTGAATATTGGCAGGACGTTTTTAGAGAAAAAAATGATTTGTATGTTATTATCGGAGAAAAGGATACTGCAAAAAAGGTTGAAGCAAAGCATGAAAACGCTTACGGCTTTATAGTTGACAATCAGGACATTCTGCTCGACAATATAATGCTTGGTTATTATGACGAGTACAAACAGAACAGAAGCTCAATGAATATGGGCGGCGAAAAGAGTACAAAAAAATATCTTCCGCAGATAAAAACAGAGGACGATATAAAGAATTATATTATACCGTCATGCATTAATATTCTTGATGTTGAGAGCGATAATCAAAGCTATGTTGTATTCAGGTTTGTAACTCAGCTTGAAAGCCTGGGAGAGTTTTCCGTTCTCACTCATAAAAACAGAATAGTAAGCTTTATGTATACGGGTATTTCCGACGCAGAAAACCTTGCAAAGCTTGATATGAAAAATAAAAAATAATCGAAAACACCGCAAAAACACATATATTTTTGCGGTGTTGACATATTTATTGAGTTGTTTGTCAATATTTTTAAGTAATTTTATCTATTTCAATTTTGTAATAAATATGGTATAATGTACAGGAAGGTCTTTTTCGTATATTAATGAAAGATGATTGGTTTTGCTGAAAAACCGTCTGTAATTGCGGAGGGGAATGTAAACATTCGGAATACGTTTCGTATTCTGCAAAATAAAGAGGAGAGTTTATTATTATGAACAAAAACATTACAGAGTCTGTAATATATATCGGTGTGGACGATAAATATGTAGGACTTTTTGAAAGCCAGTATGATGTGCCAAACGGTATTTCTTACAACTCTTATCTTATCAAAGATGAGAAGATAGTTATTATGGATTCCGTAGACAGCCGTGAAACATACAGATGGTTTGAAAATCTTGAAAAAGCATTGGACGGCAAAAAGCCCGACTATATCGTTATAAGCCACGCAGAGCCGGATCATTCGGGTTCTTTGAAGGCACTCCTTGACAAATACCCGGAGATCAAGATCGTAGGCAATGCAAAGACCTTTGCTATGCTCGGTCAATTTTTTGATGTAAAAACAGATGAAAACGCTGTTACCGTAAAAGAGGGCGACACGCTTGAAACAGGCAAGCATACACTCAAATTCTTTACAGCACCGATGGTTCACTGGCCCGAGGTAATGGTAACATTTGATACAACAGATAAGATAGTATTCACAGCAGACGCATTCGGCAAGTTCGGCACACTCGACACAGAAGAAGACTGGGCTTGCGAGGCAAGACGCTATTACTTCAATATTATAGGCAAATACGGCGCACAGGTGCAGGCACTTCTTAAAAAGCTTGCAGCTTTGGACGAGGTAAAGTACATTTGTCCTTTGCATGGTCCGATACTCAGCGAAAACATTGAGTATTATGTAGATAAATACAACACCTGGAGCAGCTATGAACCTGAGGACAAGGGCGTAACTATCGCTTTCGGTTCAATTCACGGCAACACAGGCGACTGCGCTAAAAAGCTTGCAGAACTGCTTGAAAAGAAGGGCGTTGAAAAGGTTTCTGTTTTCGATCTTGCCCGTGACGATATGGCAGAGGCTATTGAGGACGCTTTCAGATATGACAGACTCGTTCTTGCAAGCGCAACTTATGACGGCGGTATGTTCCCGGCAATGCAGGATTTCCTCAACCGTCTTGCAAGCAAGGGTTACAAGAAGCGTACTGTTGCTTTTATCGAAAACGGCTCATGGGCTCCAATTGCCGCAAAAGCTATGTAAGCTGTTGTTGATACTTTGAAAGATATCACCGTTTGCGAAAACACATTCAGCTTTAAATCTGCTGTAAAGGAGATCGAACTGCCGTAGCTTGAAGCTCTTGCAGACTATCATGCAGG
>JAFOMO010000064.1 GCA_017418905.1 Clostridia bacterium
TCATCATTTGGCGAAATCCGTTGCTGATGTTTCGTGGTATGAGTTTACAAGACAGCTTGCATATAAAGCAAAGTGGAACGGTCGTATTTATCAAAAAACAGATACTTTCTTTCCAAGCAGTCAGTTATGCTCATATTGTGGCTATCTTAATCCCGAAACAAAGGATCTGTCTGTTCGGGAGTGGGTATGTCCAAGCTGTAAAACAATACATGACCGAGATGTTAATGCGGCAAAAAATATTCTTTCGGAAGGATTAAGGCTTTTAGCCTGATAAATAACGAGTAGGGACGGTTCAGCCCGAATTTACGCCTGTGGAGTTAGTAGGTTACGAGGACAATGAAGCAGGAAGCCCATTGGCTTTAGACAATGGGTAGTTCACAATATCACTAAAAAATCATATAATAGAATATGCTGTGATGTACCGAAAAAACAAAATTTACTTTATTATGATAGTATGCTAACGCTTTACTTGACTAATATAATAAAGTGTGCTATAATCTTAATGCAAAAAGCATTTGTTATTTTTGATGTATCAGTGTGTGATTCTCATAAACGCACTGCAAAATTACGATCGTGAGCGATAAAGTGCAACATTACTTTTACGTTGCGTGCGAATTGCGAATTGAAAAAGTGAGGGAGAAGAAATGAGTAAAATAAGCTTTACGGGAGAAGAAATGGCAGTAATGAGTCTGAGCAGGCTGTATGCAGACTGCGGATTCAGACAGTTTAAAATGAGCAAATTTGAAGAGTACGATCTTTATGCAAAGAATAAGGACTTTTTGCTCAGCAGTGATATTATTACATTTAACGACACAAACGGAAAATTGATGGCATTAAAGCCCGATGTTACCTTGTCGATAGTAAAAGGGTCGGGAAGCGATCCTATGGTCTTCGACAAGGTGTATTACAGCGAAAATGTTTATCGTGCAGATAAGGGTACTCATCAATACAAAGAGATAATGCAGGTAGGTCTTGAGTGTATCGGAAATATTGACTTGTATTCCGAAAGCGAGGTCATTATGCTTGCAAAAAAGAGCCTTAACGCTTTAAGCGAGAGAAATATTCTCGATATTTCACATATGGGTTTTGTTACGGGTCTGCTTGATGAAACAAAGCTTTCCGATAAACAGAAAAAAATTGCAGTAAGTCTTATCAGAGAAAAAAATACTCCTGCAATTTCCGATTTTTGCAGGGATAATTATATCGACGAAAAGGTGTCGCAGGCTTTGTACGTGTTAACGGGCATTTACGGCTCTTTTATGAAAACAGTGGAAAAGATCAAGAGTATCAGTATTAACGAAAAAACAGATGCCGCAGTGTCGGAGCTTGAAAGCATTTACGGCTTTTTGCAGGAGTACGGCTGCGCAGACGGTGTGAATCTTGATTTTTCCATTGTGAATGATTCAAGCTATTACAACGGCATTGTATTTCAGGGCTTTATAGACGGAGTACCTGCAAGCGTACTCACGGGCGGCAGATATGACAAGCTCGTACACAAGCTCGGTAAAAAGTCGGGCGCTATCGGTTTTGCGGTGTATCTCGATCTGCTCGAAAGACTTATGGGCAGTGACAGAATGTTTGATGTTGACGTACTTCTTATGTATGATGAAAATGAATCGCTGCAAACGCTTGCAAAAGCCGTTAAAAGCTTTTCTGAAAACGGAAAGACCGTGCGTTGTGTCAGGAAGAATGACGGAAGTATCAAATACAGACAACTGGCTGTAATGAAAAACGGGGAGGCAGAAGTAATTGAAACAAATGATTAATGTCGCACTGCCAAAGGGCAGACTTGGAGAAAAGGTGCTTGCTATTTTTGAGTCTTGCGGTTATGACTGCCCCGCAATTCACGAAACAAACAGAAAGCTCATTTTTGAGAATGTTGACGCAGGAGTGAGATATTTCTGGGTAAAGCCGTCTGATGTATCGATCTATGTTGAAAGAGGCGCTGCCGATATAGGCGTTGCAGGCAAAGATATTTTGCTTGAATATGCGCCCGATGTTTATGAGCTGTATGACCTCGGTATAGGCAAGTGCAGAATGGCTGTTGCTGCAAGACGTGATTTTTACGACAATACCGAAAGAACACTCAGAGTAGCAACAAAGTTCCCGAATATCGCAAAGACGTTTTACGACAAAAAGGGCAGAGATATTGATATTATCAAGCTGAACGGCTCTATCGAGATCGCTCCCATTCTCAGAATGTCGGACGTAATTGTAGATATTGTCGAAACGGGTACTACTCTGAAAGAGAATAACCTCGAACCTGTTGAAACTATCGTGCCTATAAGCGCAAGACTTATCTCAAACAAGGTAAGCTATAAGTTCAAAAACAAAGAGATAAGCCGTCTTGCTCAGAGTATAAGGGAATACTGCGAAAACAGGGATAATTAAGAAAAGGACAGATAAATTATGATAAAGATATATGATACCGACAAAATATCTGTCGGAGAAATAGTAAAGAGAGAAAAAAACTCTTCAGGTGTTGAAGAGATAGTATCAGCCGTAATAGACAACGTCGCAAAGAACGGCGACACTGCGCTCAGAGAGTATACGAAAAAATTCGATAAGGCAGACCTCGATTCATTAGAGGTGAGCGAAAGAGAGATCGCAGACGCATTTGCTCAGACAGATGAAAAGTTTATCGGGATCATTAAAAAAGCTAAAGAGAATATCTATAATTTCCACAAGCACCAGGTCAAAAACAGCTTTGTCATAAGCGAAAAGGACGGAGTTGTTTTGGGTCAGAAGGTCATTCCGATAGAGAAAGTCGGAGTATATGTTCCGGGCGGTACTGCGCCGCTGCCGTCAACCGTTCTGATGACGGTAATTCCGGCAGTTATCGCAGGTGTATCGGAAATTGTAATGGCAACTCCTCCGAGGGCAGACGGCACAGTTAACCCCGTTATACTCGCAGCAGCTAAGATCGCAGGCGTAAACAAGATATTCAAGGTTGGCGGTTCACAGGCTATTGCCGCACTTGCTTACGGTACAGAGAGTATTCCGAAGGTAGATAAGATAGTCGGTCCCGGCAATGCTTTTGTTGCAGAGGCTAAAAAGCAGGTTTTCGGTATGGTTGATATTGATATGATCGCAGGTCCGAGCGACATTCTTGTTGTTGCAGACAGCACATGCAATCCCGAATACGTTGCTGCAGATATGCTCTCACAGGCAGAGCATGACAAGCTTGCAGCTGCCGTACTTGTTACCGACAGCGCAGAGCTTGCAAAGAACGTAAGCGAAGAGATAGAAAAGCAGTTAAGCATTTTGCCGAGAGAAGAAATAGCAAGAGCGTCTATTGATAATAACGGGAAGATCATCATTGCAAAGGATATTTTGAACGCAATGGAAATTGCAAATATGATAGCCCCCGAACACTTAGAAATATGTGTTGACAATCCGTTTGATTATCTCGACAAAGTGAAGAATGCAGGTTCTGTATTTTTGGGTAAGAACTGCCCCGAGGCTTTGGGCGATTATTTCGCAGGACCTAACCACACGCTCCCCACAAACGGTACGGCAAGATTTTCAAGTCCTCTGTCTGTTGACGATTATGTTAAGAAAACTGCGTTTACTTATTATACATTTGACGCTTTGGCAAAGGTCAGCGAAGATATTGCATACTTTGCAGAAAAAGAGGGCTTGTCGGGACACGCTCGTTCGGCAGTTGTCCGCACAAGAAAGAAGTAAGGGTGTTGCATTTCTATGAGTAGATTTTTAGTTGATAAATACAGAAGTCTTGAAGTTTATACTCCCGGCGAACAGCCGCAGGATATGGACTATGTAAAGCTTAATACAAACGAATCTCCTTATCCGCCGTCAAAGGGTGTGTTTGAGGCAGTATGCGGGAAAGAAGTTCAAAAGCTTGCTTTATACCCCGATCCCGAGTGCAGGATACTCAGAGAGAAGATCGCAGGCTTATACGGCGTAGAAAAGGATAATGTTTTTGTATCGAATGGTTCGGACGATATACTGAATTTCTCGTTTATGGCTTTCTGTTCGGATCAGACCGAGGCTGTATTCCCGAACATCACATACGGATTTTACAAGGTGTTCGGAGATCTTCACGGTGTAAAGTATACGCAGATCCCACTTGATAAAGACTTTAAAATAAATGTTTCCGATTATATGAATACGGGCAAAACTGTTGTAATAGCGAATCCCAACGCCCCCACCGGACTTGCGCTCACAAAAGACGAGGTTGAACAGATAGTATCTTCAAACAGCGAAAACGCAGTTGTTATTGACGAGGCTTATGTCGATTTCGGCGCAGAGTCATGCGCGGAGCTTACAAAGAAGTATGAAAACCTTCTGGTAGTTCAGACCTACTCAAAATCACGCTCTATGGCAGGAGCAAGGCTGGGCTTTGCTATTGGTTCAAAGGCTTTGATAGACGATCTCAACAGAATAAAGTATTCAACAAATCCGTATAATGTAAACAGGCTCACTCTGCTTGCAGGTGCTGCCGCAATTGATGACGATAAGTACTACAAAGACTGCTGTCAAAAGATAATCGAAGTAAGAGAGTACACAAAAGAAAGACTTGCAAAAATGGGCTTTACATTCCCCGATTCAAAAGCTAACTTTATTTTTGCAAGGTGCAGTTCGCTCGGCGGCGGCGAATACTACAAAAAATTAAAGGAGAACGGAGTTCTCGTCCGCCACTTCTCAAGCCCTGATATTTGTGATTATGTTCGTATAACAGTCGGTACTAAAGAGCAAATGGATACGCTTTTAAGCGTTACGGAAAAAATACTCGGACAGGAGGTATAACGGCATGAGGTTTGCAAAGATCGACAGAGAAACTGCCGAAACATCAATAGACCTTACTCTCGACCTTGACGGGATCGGTGATTCCTCAATAAATACGGGCGTAGGCTTTTTGGATCATATGCTAACGCTGTTTTCTCGTCACGGAAGATTTGACATTCAGCTCAAATGCGAGGGCGACACTTATGTTGACGATCATCACTCTGTTGAAGATATAGGCATTTGTCTGGGTAAAGCCTTTTCACAGGCTTTAGGCGAGATGAGAGGTATCAACAGATACGGTCACATTATACTGCCTATGGATGAATCTCTCATATTGTGCGCAGTTGATATTTCGGGCAGAGCGTGTTTATGCTTTGAGTCGGAGTTTACCTCAGAGAAGATAGGCACATTTGACAGTGAGCTTGTAGAGGAGTTTTTCGCCGCTTTTGTACGCAGCAGCGGTATTTCTCTGCATATAAAGAAGTTAAGCGGAAAAAATTCACATCATATTGCAGAGGGTATATTTAAAGCCTTTGCAAGGGCAATGAAGACCGCCTGCGAGATCGACCCCGATCTGGGCGATGAAATACCTTCTACAAAAGGAGTGTTGTAAATGACAGCGATTATTGATTACGGAGTAGGCAACTTGTTTTCGCTTAAAAGCTCGTTTGCAGTTATCGGTGAAAACGCAGTTGTAACAAACGACCCCGAAACGATAGATAAAGCAGACAGAATAATTCTGCCGGGAGTAGGTGCATTCGGTGACGCCGCAAAGAAGCTTTTTGACAGCGGCATGGCAGACGTGCTTTTACAGCAGGCTGCAAAGGGAAAGCCTATTCTGGGCATTTGTCTGGGAATGCAGCTTTTGTTTGAAAAAAGCTATGAATACGGCGAACACAAAGGACTCGGACTTATTAAGGGCAGTGTAAAGCCTATGAGCGATATTCTTTCAAAGGAATATAAAATTCCGCAGATAGGCTGGAACGCTTTGCGCTTTGTAGGAGAGAGATCACCGTTGTTCAAGTATATAAACGAAGGCGACTTTGTATACTTTGTACACTCATACTACGGAGCAGACTGCGGCGAATCACTTATTGCAGACGTTGAATACGGCTTTGACGTAACGGCTGCCGTTGCCGATAAAAATGTGTTCGGTACTCAGTTTCACCCCGAAAAAAGCGGTGAGGTAGGACTTAAAATATTAAAGGCTTTTTGTGAGCTTAATTAAAGGAATGATAAAATGAAAATATTCCCTGCAATAGATTTGATAGACGGCTGCGCTGTTCGTCTGTATAAGGGCGATTACGCACAAAAAACTGTGTACAGCACAACTCCCGCAGAGGTTGCAAAGGGCTTTGCGAGAGCAGGCGCAGAGTATATACATATAGTCGATCTTGACGGCGCAAAGGACGGCTCAAACGCAAATATAGAGGTAGTACGCAGCATTGTAAAAGAAAGCGGACTTAAAGCAGAGATCGGCGGCGGTATCCGTTCTATGGAGGCAGCAGACAAATACCTGAACTTAGGTGTAATGCGAGTAATACTCGGCACTGCCGCAGTTACGGACAGAGTTTTTCTTGAAGAGGCTGTAAAAAAATACGGCGAAAAAGTCGCTGTCGGTGTAGATATAAAGGACGGAAAAGTCGCAATAAAGGGCTGGACTGAAACATCTGAGCTTGACTGCTTTGACTTCTGCGAGGAGCTTCAGGCATTGGGAGTAAAGACAGTTATCTGCACAGATATATCAAAGGACGGTGTAATGTCGGGTACGAACATTGAATTGTATGAGCGTCTGTCCGAAAAATTTGATATGGATATTGTAGCGTCGGGCGGTATATCCACACTTGAAAACGTAAAAACATTGACAGAGATGAATATGTACGGCGCAATATTGGGCAAGGCTTTATACACGGGCGCAATTGACCTTGAAAAAGCAATTAAAATAGCTTCGGAGGGCGAACAATGATTACAAAAAGAATTATTCCCTGTCTTGACGTTAAAGACGGCAGAGTTGTAAAGGGTGTTAACTTTTTAGGCTTGGCAGACGTTTCATCTCCTGTAAAGCTTGCAAAGTTTTACAGCGAGTGCGGAGCAGACGAGCTTGTATTCTACGATATTACCGCCTCGGCAGAGGGCAGAGCTTTATTTACAGATATACTCTGTGAAGCCGCAAGCTCTGTGTTTATTCCGCTTACGGTAGGCGGCGGCATTAATACAACAGAAGATTTTGACAGAGTATTAAAATGCGGCGCAGATAAAGTAAGCGTAAATTCGGGCGCAATAAGAAACCCCGATCTTATTCATGCGGCTGCACAGAAATACGGCGATCAGTGCGTTGTGCTGTCTGTTGACGCAAAGAGAGTTGACGGCGGTTATCACGTTTTTGCAAAGGGCGGCAGAGAAGACACCGGTATGGACGCTATCGAGTGGATAAAACGAGGACAGAACATGGGCGCAGGCGAGATAGTTCTCAACAGCATTGATACAGACGGAGTAAAGCAGGGCTTTGATCTTGAAATGCTCGGTGCAGTCTGCGAGATCGCAACAGTACCCGTAATTGCTTCGGGCGGCGCAGGAAATATGGAGCATTTTACAGACCTGTTCAAAGCACTGCCCACAGTTGACGCAGGTCTTGCGGCGTCTATCTTTCACTTCGGAGAGGTAGATATTAAGGCGCTCAAAGAAAAACTTAGAAATGACGGTATAAATGTAAGGCTTTGATCCTTTGACAAAAAGTAGAAATTGAAATATGAGTTAATTTTCAACACTCCAAACTATAAAATCAGATAAGTTTATATTGTTGACTAGATATGGATAATAGAAGTATAGTATTATAATATTACAGGAGATAATTAAAATGATAAACATTGATGAACTTAAATTTGACGAAAAGGGACTTATCCCTGCTGTTGTTGTAGACGATGACAGCAAAAAGGTATTGACTGTTGCTTATATGAACAGAGAAAGCCTTGAAATATCAATAA
>JAFOMO010000065.1 GCA_017418905.1 Clostridia bacterium
GCATTTCGCAAAAGTGCGTTCACAAATCCCGATGATTGATAGAGTCTTTCTTTTTTACAAAGCTTTACAGCCTCATTAACCGCAGCAGAGGAAGGCACTTTATCCATAAAAGCTATCTGATAAAGAGCCATACGCAGAATGACGTATGTTTTTGTATCTATTTTGTTCGGCTTTATTTTTGAAAAGCGAGAAATAATGTAATCAAGTGTTATTTGCTTTTCAAGAACACCATAAAACAAGGAAGAAGCAAAAGCCTTATCGACAGGCATCATATCGGCATTTTTAAGAGCCGAATCGAGCGTCAAATTCGAGTAGGCTTTTTCTTCCTCAATTTTCAACAAAGCTTTAAAAGCCACATATCTCGGATTTTGCATTTTTCACCTCTGTAACTATTTGAGATGAAGTTTCGGTTTCGCAAATCATCTCAACTCTCAACTCTCAAAACTCCACTTTACATTTTCCATTTTCAATTTTCAATTCTGAAAAATGTCTCCAACTTTGAAGCGCTGCCCTCTGAAAAAGTCCTCGCCCGACATTTTATTCTTGCTTTCGGGCTGTACCGTTTCAAGCTGTACCGCACCGCTGCCGCAAGCCACAACAGCAGGCTTTACGGATAATACCTCGCCCGGCTTGCCCTTTTTATCGGATACCGAGGTCTTGTATATCTTGATCTTTTTGCCGCCGTACATTGCAGCTGCAACAGGCCATGGGTTCATACCTCTTACCTTATCATGTATAGTCTGAGCAGACATATTCCAGTCAATGATTATCTCATCTTTTGAGAGCATTGCGGCATAGCTTGCTTTTGTATGCTCCTGCGGTGTACGCTCTGCCTCTCCGCTTTGCAGTGCTTCAAGTGTCTTTATGAGCAGGTCTGCACCCATTACAGCTAATCTGTCAAACAGCTCGCCTGCCGTTTCATCGGGTAATATCTCTGTCTCTTCTTTGAAAAGCATATCGCCCGTATCTACACCCTCGTCAAGCAGCATTGAAGTAACTCCCGTTACCTTTTCGCCGTCTATAACGGCACGCTGAATGGGTGCGGCACCTCTGTACTTCGGCAAGAGTGAGCCATGTATATTTATACAACCATATTTAGGTATATCGAGAACTGCCTTCGGCAATATTTTTCCGTATGCTATTACTGCGATCACATCGGGGTTCAATTCTCTTAATTTGTTGATAACATCTTCTGTTTTCAGGGTGTTCGGCTGATATACGGTCAAGCCGTGCTTTTGCGCAAGCACCTTTACATCGGGCGGTGTAAGAATCTTCTTTCGTCCGACGGGCTTGTCGGGCTGAGTATATACGGCAGATATTTCAAAACGTCCGTCGTTTATTAATCTTTCAAGCGATACAGCCGCAAAATCGGGCGTACCCATAAATACTATTTTCATTAAAAACTCCTGTCTTTAATATTCATTAATGTTTTACTGTCTGCATTTTAACTTTAAGCTATCAGCCTTCCAACTCATCCGGTCTTAACATTCTCTTGACCTTCTCTTTGAATATTATACCGTCAAGATGATCTATCTCGTGACAAAACGCTCTTGCTTTAAGTCCTTCTCCCTTTACGGTAAATTCTTTGCCAAATCTGTCCTGCGCCTTAACGGTAACATACATCGGACGTTCTACAATACCGTATTCACCCGGACACGAAAGACAGCCCTCTGCGCCCTCCTGCTTGCCGGCAAATAATACAATTTCGGGGTTTACAAGCTCTATCAAGCCTTCTTCGTCCCCTATATCTACTATACACACACGCTTGAGTATTCCTACCTGCGGTGCGGCA
>JAFOMO010000066.1 GCA_017418905.1 Clostridia bacterium
CTTGCACTTTCAAGCTTGTCTAATTTGCCCTGTGTGTCGTTACAATACCTTGAAATACGTCAGTATTCCTGCGGTATTGTGCCTAACACAGAACAAATTATACTTCGCCTGAATTGCACAACTTATTTCTTGACAATTCCTAAGGAACGGAAAATTATACAGTAACATTCTGTACTGCATATGCGCCTGCCGTTACTATAAATGATAACATGATTATCATAGTATAAGCAAAGCCCGGACGTTTTTTACTGCCGTCAAGAAAATCTCCGATTCTTCCGCTGTTAAAAATTGCCATTGCCGCAATATCTACTATTATACAGACATAACCAAATTCTGCTCCGCCTAACCAAAGAGAACGAAACATTGCCACAAGATAAAACACGGCTATCAATATGCTGAATCTGCCCACGCTCTCAAAGCGATAATGCCTTTTTGCTGTGAGTACGGAAAACATAAAAGCAAAGGTAGGAACTACAAGCTTATCGCCCAGCGGAATATCATATACCATAAAGCAGCCTAAAGCACTGCAAAGCAGCAGTATTACCCACCCTACGGGGCAGGCGAGCATTAATGGTCTGCCCTCTTCAAAAGAACACCTGCACCAACTGTTTACAAGCTTGCTTAATACCGACTCCCGGGGCTGTTGTGTACTTTCTCCTCCGCCGTTGTCACTGCTGTCTGAGCTGTCGCCGCCGCTGTTGCCTGTGTCTGCACTACCGCCGTTATCGCCATCTGTGCTCTGCTGCTCGGGAGTGTTATTATTCTGTTCATCGCCCTGTTGTGTATCGGTCGCAACGTCTTGTAAAAACAACATTTCTTCTCCACCGCCTTTATCGTTTTTCTTGTTATCGTTATGCATGGTATCGCTGTCGGGAAATAAAACATTAACAATAAGATCATCATCAACATCTTCTTCATTCTCGGTCGATACATCTTCATCTTCATCGAAAACTATTTCTTCGACATCTTCTTCAACTTCTTCATCTTCTGTGTATTCATCTATTTCGGGCAGCTCTCCGTTCCATAGATTGATAATAACATTTACGGAAAATACCGCCTTCTCACTGCTTATATTCATTCCATTTACAATGGCATTCACTGCCTGACACAAATAATGCTCGTATTTTTTTCTGTCGGCAATGGCTTTTTCGATATAATCCATTGCACCGCAATCATACATTGCACGCAAACGGTTACGCTGTTTTTTGCATTTGGGTACAATATCGGCAAGCAGAGCAAGGGTTCTGTCGGGTTCTGCAAAAATATCTGTTTCAAGGTCCCACATTACCCGAAACAATGCGTCAAAAAAACTATCCTCTCCCAAACTGCTCACCTACCCATATTATAAATTATATTAATGATAACATATTTACAACAAAAAAGAAACAGTTTATTACAAAAAAGTTAAAATTCACAAATAAAAAAGCCTACCCTTTCGGATAGACTTTTTGTTCATCATATATAACTCTTTGTGTGTTATTCGACCCAAAATACTCTGTTATCTTTTCTCGGAGCTGCTTTTGGCATATCTCCGTCAATATAACCTACGGCACAATGTCCTATGCCTTCCCACTGACCTTCTACACCTATTTCCGTCAAAAAGTCCTGCCACTGCTTTTCTTCAAACTCCTGCTTTGCTCTGTGTATCCATATACTGCCCAGACCCAAAGAATGTGCAGCAAGCAGCATATTACCCATTACAAGACTGCCGTCATATACTCTGTTGCTCCAGTCCTTTTCGGCAAGCACTATCAGAATAACAGGCGCACCGTAAAACGGATCGAAGCCCTCTGCCCAACCGCCTATTATACGGTTAGATTCGGAAATCTTATCTCTGAGCTGTTTGTTTGTAACGGCTACGGTTATGACCGCCTGTCTGCCCTTGCCGTTTGCGGCATAAAGCCCTGCCTCGATTATCTGCTCCAGATCGCTTTTCGGCACCATATCGGGCTTAAACCTGCGAATACTTCTGCGTTCCTTCATTGCCTTAATGATTTCATTCATAAATTAAACACCCCTTATCATTTTGAAAGTAGAGAGTGGAAAGTGGAAAATTTAATTGAAAACCCCTCCGCCTCGCTTACGCTCGGCATCTCCCCTGTTAGGGGCTGTTAGTAACACATAAAACCAACTTCTAAAATAACATATAATTTGGTTGATTTGTTGCCTCCACTGAAAGGCAAGCCGCAGGCGTGACGGAGGTTTTTTTGCACATTCTGAATTCAGACTGTGCAAAAACCAACAAATAAGTTTTCGGTCAAGCCTTTTTCAAAAGGCTTGCGGGGTTCTAAGGGGCAGCGCCCCTTAGCCGCCGGAGGCACGCTC
>JAFOMO010000067.1 GCA_017418905.1 Clostridia bacterium
TTGCACATTGCACATTGCACGTTGCACATTATTCTTCTCCGCCGTCCTCGGGTACAACGGGGTCGGGCACTGCCGGGTCGGGCACTGCCGGGTCGGGCACAACGGGGTCGGGTACAACGGGGTCGGGCACTGCCGGGTCGGGTACTATCGGGTCAACACTTCCTCCGCCGTCACCGACATCAGCTCCGCCGTCGTCGTTGTCATAGTAATCATCATCATAGCCGTCATCATTACCGCCGTCAACCGATACTGTATTATTATCGTCATTCTCTTCTTCAAGATTATTCTCGTAATAATATTCGTCCTCGTTGTAGTAGTCGTAATAGAAGTCTGCTCTTGAGTTTACAGTCTGCTCACTTACGGTATTCTGCTGATTAGCGGCGTTCAGGTCGCCCCACGTTGTATACTCGGTATTAAAGCCTGCGTGATATGTGCAGTATTCCGGAAGATTACTCTTATTGTAATAGCCGTAATGCCCTGCGCCGCAGCCCGTATTCGCAAGAAGTCCCGTATACGGACAATACTGCGCAACAATAAGATCATCAGGGAATTTGTACTCTTTATGCTCCTTGCCCTGCAAATACTGCTCCATAAGAACCTTCCAGAGCTTTGTTGAAATAGTAGTATCGGGTACAGTTGCCGGAGTATCATATCCTGTCCAGATAGCGGCAGCGCACCACGGTGAACAACCGCAGAACCAGCTGTTCTGGTCGGCGTCTGTTGTACCTGTCTTACCGATAATATCCCAGCCGGGTATTCTCGTTTCACCTGCGTTTGTGCTGTGGCTCGTCTGAATGTTATAGTTGAGAAGTCTGTTCATAATAGCTGCTGTTTCTTCTGTAAGTGCCTGAATAGGGTCTTGCTCACGGTTATCTATAATAACCTTGTCGTCTGCGTCTGTTACATAATAGTATGTGTACGGCTTGTAGGACTTTCCGCCATTGCCCAAAAGGGTGTAAGCCTTGCACATCTCTCTTACTGTTGTACCGCCGTTGAAACCGCCGATAGACAGACCTGCCATATTCTGAGAATCTATCTCAAAATTGAGGTGTGTCCAGCCGAGTTTATTTGTAACATAGTCATAGCTGTAACGCACGCCGTCTTGTCCGTTGGGGTCTACAAGATCTCTGAGTACATTCGCAACAGAGGCGTTACAGGAAATTTCGATAGCGTCGGGCAGAAGCATATCGCCCATATAGCTCAGATACCAGTTGTTAGGACCGGGCGCACCTGTATCCTGAAACCAGTTGTCCATTGGTACGTCGTGTACGATAGAAGAATAGTAGAGATTACCGTTATTGATAGCAATAGGATAAGCCGAAACACCCTTGATAGTAGAACCGGGCTGCAATGCCGAGTCTGTGGCTCTGTTCCATTCGAGGTTACCCTGCTTCTCTTTGTTTGAACCGACTATCGCAATTATTTTGCCGTCATAGTCCATCATACAGAAACCACATTCCAAGTCTGAATATGCACCGGGCGCAAAATACGGATATGTTCTGATTGTCTTTTCCATTTGCTCCTGAACCTCAAGGTCAAGCGCACAATAGATCTTCAAGCCCTCTGTATATATCTTGTTTGAAGCGGCAGTTTCGCTGATGTCGAGGTATTCTGCGAGGTCTTCCGTAAGATCGCTGAATACAGTTTCAATATACCAGTTCTGTATTTGCTCAACATCTACCTCTTCCGTTTCCTCTTCAATATAGCTGTTGGAGTCAGCGAAGGTCATATTCTCGGATTCTTCCATAGCCTGCTTATACTCTGCGTCTGTTATTTTGCCCTGGTCGAGCATAGCATAAAGAACAGTTTCACGTCTTTCTTTGTTATACTCGGGAAAAACAAGAGGATTGTAACGAGAAGGGTTCTGTGTGATACCTACAATTGCGGCGCACTCCGCAAGAGTTAAGTCTTTAACGTCTTTATTGAAGTATGCCGTTGCAGCCGCCTGAATACCGTTATTGTTTCCGCCGAAGTTGACCGTATTAAGATACGATTCAAGTATTTCGTCTTTTGTAAACTCACGCTCAACATTCAATGCTCTGAAAATCTCTTTAAGCTTACGGGAGATACTAACGTCTTTATCGTTTGTAATATTCTTGATAAGCTGCTGTGTGAGCGTAGAACCACCGAACTGTGATCCGCCCGTTGAAAGGCTGAAAATAGCACCTGCGGTACGATACCAGTCAACTCCGTGATGTTCGTAAAAACGCTTATCCTCAATTGCGACTATCGCTTTTTTCATATAGTCGGGAATATCGTCAAAATCGACTGTCACTCTGTTCTCGGAAGTATAAAGCTGCATATACTGCTGAGGATTGTCGTTTTTATCATATATATAAATATAGCTTGTTTCGTTTAGCTTTGCGCTGTGAAGGTCTATTCCGGTAGGTTCTCTTGCAATGCTTGCAACATACATCACCATAGATATGCCGATAATTACGCACGCTATAAAAAGCACTGATAAAAGCGTTAATATAGTACGCCAGATAAGCAGGAACGTAGTTTTTACTACCGAACCTGCGATACCGGTATGATGTACTGCCGGTTTTTCGGTAATTTCGGTATAATCGGAAATATCGGTTTTTCTCATCTCATATCCTCCAAATACGAATACATAAGTAAATTTATCTAAGGAACTGTTCATCAATAACTTTTCATTTCTGCTTGTATAATTTGCCCTGCACTGTGTTAAATTTTCTTGAAATACGTCAGTATTCCTGCGAAAATTTGCCTTGTGCAGAACAAATTATCCTAAGCATAAATTTAAA
>JAFOMO010000068.1 GCA_017418905.1 Clostridia bacterium
GGCGTAATCATATCCTGTTCTTACAGACCTTTCCACAGCCTGCTTCGCGTGCTGTGAGGTTTTGGTTTTTACTGACTTTAACGCGTGCGCAGCCCGAATAAAAAGCCTTAACATTTCAATATACAGGTTAGGACAATATCCGACTCAGACCGCATGCAGTAAAGAATCGGTTATATTATGTATAAACGCATTACGGATTGAATTAATGCTATTCATACAGTTTTGCAGGCAACAATTGCACATTGCACACTGCACATTGCACATTGATTACAGCATTGCGAATTATATACTTCCTCTTGAAGTTTTTAATAATATATGCTATAATATCATAGCAATGATTTGCATTTTTATTTTAATTCTATAAAGAAAGGACTGATCTTTTTGGAAACTACCGATAACAGTATCTATTATCAATCTGTGCAGAAAACTATCTCTCTGACCGTGGCTTATCTGATAGGTACAAAAATGGAGCTTCTGACTACTCACAATCCGGATTATCTGGAGCTTTTCGATAAACTCGAAAAAAACGACAGCGCAGTTGTTATCCGCTCGCTGTGCAATATTCGTTCAAACCTTATGCTCAATTATACCGATACCGAAAGAAGTATCGTTTACGGTCTTAAAAATCTGGATAAGCTCGATCTCTTTAAAGATGATATTGCTGTTCTCAATAAACGTGAAGTTTATATTATCAAAGCAAATTATAAGGTCAATAAATATCTTTATGACATCAGCGCACTTATCAATCAGAAAATTCAGCTCGTCAAAGACTTGTTCCCCGAATGGGTAAACTGGAATTATATCAAAAGTCTTTTTGTTATTCCCAAAATTCAAAACGAAAAAAATATTATCGCTGAATCAAATAAATATTCTCATAACAGATTTATTTATCCCTACTCGCGCTATATTTATTGGAACCCCTCTGATGAAGGAAATATTTTGCTCAATGACGTTAGATTTTTAAAGGTATTATACCGCCAGTTTAAAGACGAATTTAACGATACTTCAAAGGTCAAGGACGCAAGCGAATCTGTTAAAACTAATATTTATGACTTTATAAAAAACAGTAAATCCTGCGTTATCGTTGTTGACTGCGAAAACTGCGACGCTTATAAATTTGTTTCTGTGCTTAAACAGCTCGATCAGGAGGAAATTTCCCGTATCCATAAAATTATGCTGTATGACGATATTCACACCACCCGCGCCTGGTCTTATGTCAATAAGATTACCGATATTCCCGTTGAATACATTCTCGTTGACAGAATAAAAGAAAATAAATCGCTTGTTGATATGAGAATCTGCGCAGGTGTTTCGGCTTCTTATTACAGAGATGATATTTCTTCATTCATTCTTTGCTCCAGCGACTCCGACTTCTGGGGACTTATCTCGTCTTTGCCCAAAGCCGATTTTCTCGTTATGATAGAATACTCAAAAAGCGGTCCCGATATTAAAAACGCTCTTATCAATAATGGTACTTTCTACTGCTTTATTGACGATTTCTGCACCGGTAATATCAAACAGTTTAAAACAGCTCTTCTGCGCACCGAGCTTAAAGAACGTGTTTCGGATACTATCGCTCTCGATACCAAACAGCTTGCCGAGGATATTTATACTGCGTTGAGAATTGAGCTTACCGACTCGGAGAAAAAAAGCTTTTATCAAAAGTTTATTCAGGGCTTGTCGCTTTGTATTGATAAAGACGGTATTATGAAAATTAAAATACCTGAAATCTGATATGCTTGCTATTTTGTATGTAATTTTGTTTTTCTGGTGATAAAAGTCATATAATTAAACAAAAAACAATTAATTCACCATCAAATCTAAAATAGTGTTGCTTTTTTCCAGCTGATATGTTATAATGTCGTTACGCAAATAATTATATTTTCGTTCTTCAGGAGGAATTATTATGTCAGTTACATTAGTTATGCATCAGAAGGCTATTGCTATGGTTGAGTCTTATGAGATCTCAGCAGGCGGCACAGTAAAGTATAAAGCTAAGAAAAAGCTTCTTGCTGCAGGCGCAGATTTCGATATTACAGATTCTATGGGCAATAAGGTTGCTTTGGTTGATCAGAAGGTTATGAACATGGTTAAGACCTTCAATATCAGCATTAACGGCACTATGGTTGGTACTGTTAAGAAGCAGTTCCCTGCTTTGACAAAAGACCTCAACTTCGACGCAAGAGGCTGGAAGCTCGACGGCGATCTTCTCGGCAACAACTTCAAGTTCACAGACAGCATGGGCAACGTTTATGCTACTGTTAAGAAGAAGGTTCTCGCTATCGGCGATACATATGAAATGGTTATTGCTAATCCTTCAGATGAGCTTCTCGTTGTTGCTCTTACTATCGTTATCGACGAAGTATTCCACAGCAAGCGTTCATAATTTCGTATTATACGATATAAGAACAAAATTTTCCGCACAGAGTCTTTCAAAGACTTTGTGCGGTTTTTTATTTCTGTATAAAGTATTCTATCGCTTTGGCTGCAAACTCTGCCGTACCCTTGCCGCCGTATGAGTCTATATTTTCTGTGAACTCTCCGCCGCCTGCGTACATTTTTCCTAAGCAGCCAAATATTTCATTTGAGCAGTCGTAATAGTTCTCGCTTATATGATCTCTTAGTTTTTCTATCTGCCTTTGTACCTTTTCATCATCGGGCGGCAAATGCTTTAATTCACCCAACTGTTCAAATATACGCATTAATTCAATTGCAATTTGCTTTGTTTCTGTCTGCGTTCTGCCTGCGTTCTTCTCTTCAAACTGCTTGTATTCCTTTGTATTGCCATACTGCTTTTTTGCCGCCTGTGAATATTCCTCTATTTTTCTTGTATCAAACACCTTAAAATCAACCGCCTTTACTCCTTCGTTCTTCAACCTTTTTGCAAAGTTTATCACGTTTTCCAAATGCTCTTTTTTCATTGTAAGAAGCTCTATTTGCTCTTCAAGAGCTTTTGCCTTATCAAAATTCGGATCGTCCAATATCGTCTTTATCTCTCTGAGCGTAAAATCAAGTTCTTTATACAACAGTATCTGTTCAAGTCTTTCAAGTGCTGTTTCGTTGTAATAACGGTATCCGCTGTCGGACACTTCTGTCGGCTTTAACAGACCTATCGTATCATAATAGTGAAGTGTGCGTATGCTTATACCCGTTTTCTCGCTTATCTGCTTTACACTCATCATCTTTATCACCCTCTTGTTTTCATTTTGGCTCTTATAGTTAGTTCTGAAAGTTGAGAGTTGAGAGTTAAGTTTTCTATATTTCCACTTTCAACTTTCCACTTTCAACTTTCCACTTTCAACTTTCAACTTTCCACTTTCAACTTTCCACTTTCAACTTAATAATAATTATACAGTATTACGTTAGGTGAGAGTCAATAGCTTTTTCAAAAATATTTTACTATTATCATTATTGATATAATCTTGACTAAATCAATTATTTTTAGTATCATTAATTTATACAATAAAACGAAAGGTCGGTTTTTATGGATAAACAAATAGAAAAGCTTGTCGATAACATAAGCAGTGTTATTATCGGCAAACAGCAAGCTATTATTAATGTAATTGCAGCTATGCTCTCTGAGGGACATATTCTGATAGAGGACGTACCCGGCGTAGGAAAAACAAGGCTTATATCATCTCTTGCAAGCTCTGTTGACGGCGATTATAACCGTATTCAGCTGACACCTGATATTATGCCGTCTGATATTGTCGGGTTTTCTATGATAAACCCTCAGACACGACAGCTTGAATACAAAACGGGAGCAGCTATGTGCAACTTTCTTCTTGCGGACGAAATAAACCGTGCCTCTCCTAAATCACAGTCAAGCTTGCTTGAAGTAATGGAGGAGCGACAGATTTCTCTTGACGGAAAAACTATGCCTCTGCCGCTGCCGTTTATGGTGCTTGCAACTCAAAATCCCGTTGAAACATACGGCACATATCACCTGCCGGAGGCACAAATGGATCGCTTTTTAATGAAAATATCTATGGGTTATCCTGCTGTTGAAGATGAGCTTGATATTCTCACACGATCTGAAACAAAGAGCTTTGCCCAAAAACCGCAAGCGGTTATGAATACGGAAGATGTTAAAAAGCATATAGAAAAAGTTAAGGCTGTCACCTGCCGTGATAACGTAAAAGCTTATATTGTCGATCTGCTAAATGCTACCCGTTCTTCTCAGCTTGTAAAGCTCGGTGCTTCTCCTCGTGCGGGAATTGCTCTTCTGCGGGCGTCTAAAGCTATTGCATACATAAACGGCAGAGATTATGTTACCCCCGATGATGTTAAAACTATGACTTTACCTGTTTTATCTCACAGACTTATGCTCTCGCCTAAGGGAAAATCCGCTTATCCCTCGTCTGAGGCTGTTATGAGCGAAATCGCCTCTTCTGTAAACGTACCTTTACAGTGATAATGGAATTATAAGCTATGAATAGTGCATTAAATAAAGAATTGATACCAAATCAGACAGTTAAAGCCTGTTTGTCTTATATAGGCTGCCTTTGCATTACATTGTTTGTTACGTTTTTTTTGAACGGTACTGTCGGAGTGCTGCTTACTACGGCTCTTATCTGCGCTTTTGTTCTTTCTGCGGCTGTAACATTTGCTGTAAGACCTTTTATTAATCTCAGCGCAAAGCTTAACAAAACCACTGCCGCAAAAAATGAAAATATTCAATGCATAATAAGCCTGAGCAAAAGAATTATACTGCCTGCTCCGATTATTGAAATACATATGAAATACAGCGGCAATCTTTCTGCAAAATCAAATATTTATCACATAACTCTTGCCGGAACAGAAATAAATACCGCTGTCTTCGATTTTACGGCAGATTATTCGGGAAATGCAGAGATCTGTGTTGATAAAGTTTTTCTTTGCGGATTTCTCGGCATTTTCAAAGTACCCGTCAAGAACAGCGATAATCTTTCAGCTCTGAATATATCTGTTTATCCGAACATTCCCGAAGTGCCTATACAGACCGATTTCATAAAGCGAACTGTTCTTTCAAAGCAAGATGATGACGACGATGACGACGAAGAACTCTCTGTTACTTCTATGGTACAAACAGGTATTCCGGGGTACGATCACAGAGAATATGTTCCGGGTGATCCGATAAAGCGTATAAACTGGAAATTGTCGTCAAAGCGTGATGTTTATCTTTTGCGTCTTGATGAGCTTACTGCAAGCTCGGGAAACATCTTTTTTCTTGATTGTCCCAAAACAGAAGACAGTATCGACAGTGCGGAGATATACAAAATTCGTGATTGTGTGATTGAAGGTATTCTTGCGGTATTTTCTATGATAATTCGTGAAGGTCGTGAAGTAATATTCTTTTATCCGCTAAAAGGAAAATGGGAACGTGCGGATATTTATACCGCTGCTGATATTTCTTTAGTACAAGAAAAATTTGCGGAATTTGAGCCTTGCGAGCTTAACAGCTATATTCCGGAGGAGCTTCTCGAAACAGAAAAAAGTGCCGTATGCTTTACTGCCGCAGGGAAAACTTCTAATAATTCCGTAAATCGTATTTTATATAATATTCTTCCTCATAGTTCGGATATGGTATTGGTAAGTGCGGCTTGCGCACAGCTTCCGTTATTAAGCTCAAATGCCTGGAGCATTACCGATGAATTTGAAATAAAAAAGTGTTGACGGAGAGGGTGATACATTATGATAAAATTTGATCTTGAAACACTTAAAACTCGTTTAAACCTATATTTATGCCCGATACTGCTCGGTGCTTCTGTGTGCTATGCCACAGTTTACTCGCTTTATCAGCCGTCTGCAATATTATACACACTGATCTTCTTCTTTGCAGAAGTATTGCTTTATATTGTATTTGACAACATTAAGACAAAAAAGATCTTATGCCCGATTATTTACGGAGGTATGCTTATCTTATCCTGGGCAGCCTCACTCTCACTGACAGCAATAGGCACACGCCTTAACAAAGATTGGATGGCTTTTATGATGTGGTTTTTGGGAAGTGCAAACATTGACGAAAACCAACCTTTTTTTCTTAATGCAGTCTTTATCGGCGGCGGTTTCTTCTTAACTTCTATATTGTATTATTTTACTCAGATACGTTATCGCTCTCCAAGCATTATGTTATGTATTCTCTTTCCGTTTGTTATTTATGCAAGACGAAATGAGGCGATGGAAGAGATCATGATAACTATTATCGTATCTCTTTATCTTGCCGTAATAATACACAACAGAATGTTTGACCCTGCAAAGCCTGCAAATCAAAAAGTTAAATTAAAGCTTGACCGGTCGTATATCATAAGCATTGCGCTTTTTGTAGCTGTAACGGGTATGATAACTATGATGATAGATCGTCCTGCATACCGTTCTTTGCTTGAAAGAAATCTTAACAGCACACGTTTCGGAAATATCGGAAACACTGAGATCGGAGGAGGTCGGTCGTCCGGTGATGATTTTTCTTATACATCTACCCCCCGATATAATTCAAGAGATTTTACAGACGATCCATTGTTTTATTTAAAAACAGATTCGACTGATGATATTTTGTATCTCAGAAGACAAACCTTTGCAAGCTTTAACGGAGATGTATGGGAAATAGACAGAAACTCAATAGATCAGAAGCACCTCTATTATAACGGAGTATATGACCAAAGCAATGAGAATGTTATGCTTTTTGTCAAGGAGATACAAAGAAAGATAAACTCGGACGATACACCAAAAAAGCCGGAGCTTTCTCATTATTATACCGGGTATGTTTACAGCGATTCTTACTCACCGATAATACTCCCCGCACCATTTGGTGCATATCCCGATGAAGAAGGTTCAAACAAAATTCAGTATCAGCCCTTGGAAGATATGACATTTTACAGATATGCAAGCGGAGGAAACGTGCTTAATAAGCTTGACGATACATTTACTTATGTACCTCAGTCATCTGCTTATGAATATGCCGCTTCATTGGGCTTTACAGAAGAGGATTATCTTGATCTTCTCTCACAAGCACCCGATTATATTTCAAAAAGTCTTATTGCTGACCTTGAGTCGGCTCGCAGTAAATACACAAGCACTGATAATATTTCACAAGAGGTTTCAGAGCTTGCTCACCGGATAACGGCAGACTGTTATTCCGATTTAGAAAAAGCGTTAGTACTCACCGAATACTTCAGCTTAAACAACTATGTCTATGATGATGAGTATGAACCCGAAGATAAATCAATAGACTACTTTATATTTGAAGGCAAAACAGGCGTTTGCACAAGCTATGCAACGGCAATGACCTTAATGGCAAGAAGTATCGGACTTCCTGCACGCTATGTTGAAGGATATGCGGCATTTGAAAAAGACGGTGACAGGTTTATTATCAGAGACAGCTATGCACACGCTTTTGTAGAGATATACATTCCGGGAACGGGCTGGCTTACCTTTGACCCAACTGTTGCAGATTACAGAGAGAAACCCGAAAGATCGAAATTCAAAGACATACTTCCCAAACTCATCAAGATACTTAGCCGCATTGCGGTAATGCTTACGGTAACGGTATTGATATTCCTTTTTTTACTCAAAGACAGGGTCATTGAGCGATTTTTCAGATTCACTCAGGTATTCAGAAACCCGAAGCAAAAAACACTTAAGCTATATTCAAACCTTGTCAAGGTGGTGGGGCTTTCGACAAATTCCGACTATCACACTTATACAGTCGGAAATATGCACACCTATCTTCTTGACAACAGAGGTACATCACCCGAACAGCTTTTACAGTTGTTTGAAAAAACTGCTTACGGCGGTTATACACCTACCGAGGACGACTACAAAAAGGCTTACAAGGAGTATAAAAAGTGCTATAAGTATATTAGGAAACCACCGAAAAAGAGTACAAACAAATAATAAGGAATCGTCAAGAAATAACTTGCAATTTCATGCTCGCCTGAATTGCACAACTTATTTCTTGACGATTCCTAACTATCCCCTGCCCGATATATCAGGCAGGGGGTTATTGTTTTTAATGTAGTATTTTTAATCCAACTCAAATGCGCCGGTATAAAGCTGATAATACTTACCCTTTTTCGCAATTAGCTCTTCATGACTTCCTTTTTCGATAATTCTGCCCTGTTCAAGCACCATTATCAGATCAGAGTTCTTGACCGTTGAAAGCCTGTGCGCTATTACGAATACAGTGCGTCCGTGCATAAGCGAATCCATACCTCTCGTTACAAGCATTTCCGTTCTTGTGTCGATAGATGAAGTCGCCTCATCAAGTATCATTACGGGTGGGTCTGCGACTGCGGCTCTTGCTATCGACAAAAGCTGTCTTTGACCCTGCGAAAGACTTCCGCCCGTACCGTCTATCATAGTGCCATATCCGTCGGGCAAACGTGAGATAAAATCGTGAGCGTTTGCAAGCTTTGCGGATTCTATGCACTCCTCGTCTGTTGCGTCAAGCTTGCCGTAACGGATATTATCCATAATACTGCCCGTGAATAAATTTGTATCCTGAAGCACCATACCGAGTGAACGGCGGAGATCGGACTTTTTGATCTTGTTGATGTTTATACCGTCATATCTGATCTTGCCGTCTGCAATATCGTAAAAGCGATTTATAAGATTTGTAATTGTAGTTTTGCCTGCGCCCGTTGCTCCTACAAAGGCTATTTTATGACCCGGTTCTGCATTTATTGATACATTATGCAGTACGATCTTTTCCGGTACATAGCCGAAATCTACGTCAAAAAGCTTTACCTCGCCTTTCAGCTCTGTATATGTTACAGTGCCGTCACCGTGAGGATGTTTCCAAGCCCAAAGACCTGTTCTGTCACTGCACTCTTCAAGCTCGCCTTTATCGTTATGCTTTGCATTAACTAACGTTACATAGCCGCTGTCGGGCTCGCTTTCTTCGTCTAAGAGCGAGAATATTCTCTGCGCACCTGCAAGTGCCATTACAATAGAGTTTATCTGTTGGGATACCATTCCCATTGGACCGGAGAAGCTTTTTGAAAGCTGTAAGAAAGATACTATTGCTCCTACCGTTAGCTCACCGCCGGATGACAAGGCGATAAATGCGCCGACTATCGCAAGCACAACATACTGTAAATTGCCTATATTCATCATTATAGGCATAAGCATATTTGCAAACTTATTTGCATTATACGACGACTGAAAAAGCTCATCATTCAGCTTGTCGAACTGTTCTTCGCTTGCCTCTTCGTGACAAAATACCTTTACTACCTTTTGTCCTGTTATCATTTCTTCTATATAGCCGTTTACCTTGCCCAAAGACATCTGCTGTGCAATAAAGTATTTGCCGCTGTTGCCGCCCACACCCTTAACAACAAGGAATTGTACAATACAGAACAAGAGTACAACAATAGTCAAATAACGGCTTGTATAGATCATACCGCAGAATACCGCAGCAATTGTAATAATAGAGTTTATCGACTGCGGAATACTCTGCGAAATCATTTGTCTTAATGTGTCTGTATCGTTTGTATAATAGCTCATTATATCGCCGTGAGTATGCGTGTCAAAATATTTTATAGGCAAGGTCTGCATATGCTCGAACATATCGTCACGTACTCTTTTCAGCACGCCCTGTGAAATGCTTATCATAATTCTGTTATAGAGATACGAGGCAAATATTCCGATAAAATAAATACAGCCCATTATTGTGAGCGTTTTGAAAAGCGGTGCAAACGAAGGATTTTTCTCTGCAGCCATCGGGGTTATATAAGAATCTATAAGTATTCTTATAAACATAGAGCCTGCGACATTCACAACAGAGCTTATTACGATACAAAAAATAACTACGGCAAATCTCATTTTGTAGCGTGAGAAAACATAGTTTAAAAGACGTTTGACCGTTTTTTTGTCGATCTTCGGCATTGGCGGTTTCTGAGGTCTTTTATCATTTGCAGGCTTGCCGTCTTGTTTCTCCGTTTTTTCGGGTATCTTTTCAGACGTATTCACCGCTTTTTTCTCTGCTTCTGCCTTTTCGCTCTTGTCGGGGAATTTTGCCTTTACCTCGGCAGACTTTGTGCTTTTATTCTTACATTTTTTCTTACTCATCTGCTTTTCCCCCCTTCACCTGAGATTCATATACCTCTCTGTAAATAGCGTTTGTTTTCAAAAGCTCTTTGTGTGTTCCGAAACCGTTTACCTTACCGCCGTCAAGAACGATTATCTTGTCTGCGTCCTCAACAGAGGATACTCTCTGTGCAATGATAAACTTTGTTGTATCGGGAATTTCTTCTGCAAAAGCTTTTCTGATGAGTGCGTCTGTTTTTGTATCTACTGCGCTTGTAGAGTCGTCAAGTATAAGTATTTTCGGCTTTTTGAGCAAAGCACGAGCAATACAAAGTCTTTGCTTCTGACCGCCCGAAACATTTGTGCCGCCCTGTTCTATGTATGTATCATACTTATACGGCAGCTTTTCGATAAAATCATCAGCCTGCGCAAGCTTGCACACACGCACAAGCTCTTCGTCTGTGGCGTCGGGATTACCCCAACGGAGATTCTCTTTTATCGTACCCGAAAACAGTACATTCTTTTGAAGTACCATTGCGACTTCGTTTCGCAATGTATCAAGCTTATAGTTGCGAACATCTTCACCGCCTACAAGAACTCTGCCCTTTGTTGCGTCGTATAATCTCGGTATAAGCTGAACGAGGCTTGATTTTGAAGAGCCTGTTCCGCCGATAACGCCAATTACCTCGCCCGAATTTATTTGTATATCTACATCACTCAGACAGTACTTATCGCTGCCGTTGTAGCTGAACGATACGTTCTCAAATACAACAGAGCCGTCTTTGACCTTAGTATGCATTTTTTCGCCGTCTGTAAGGTCGCTTTTTTCGTCAAGCACTTCACATATTCTCTCGGCTGACGCTTTTGAAATTACTATCGTCAAGAATATCATTGACAACATCATCAGATTGATAAGCATTTGCATAAGGTATGAATAAAGGCTCGTGAGTTGTCCCGTTGTAAGACCGAGATTAGGGTTATTGCCCGAGGCTACAATAAATTTTGCGCTGAACCACGAAAGCATTATCATGCAAGTGTAAATTACGAGCTGCATTACGGGCATATTGAAAATGATGATCTTTTCTGCTCTGATGAACAGGTCGTATATCTCGCCCGATACATTTTTAAATTTTTCGTCTTCGTGATCTTCTCTTACATAAGCTTTAACTACTCTTATACCATGTAGATTTTCACCTACTATATTATTAAGCTTATCGTATGTTTTGAATACCTTCTCAAATATGGGGTGCGCATTTGAAAAGATAAATAAGAACGCAAGACCAAGTACGGGAACTGCCAGCAGATAAAAGGTCGAGATCGTTTTATTTATACGAAATGCCATTATCAAGCTGAATACTATCATACACGGACTTCTGAAAGCTGCTCTTACTATCATCTGATAAGCATTCTGCACGTTTGTAACATCTGTGGTAAGTCTTGTAACAAGGCTTGACGTTGAGAACTTATCTATATTTGAAAAAGAAAAGCTCTGTACGTTATAAAACATATCGTGCCTCAGATTTTTTGCAAAGCCTGCCGAGGCTTTCGCCGCAAATGCACCTGCAAGTGCGCCGCACAAAAGCGACAGCAAACAGGCAGCAATAAGCTGTACTCCTGTTTTGAAGATGTTATCCATATTTTTGGTGTTAATACCAAAGTCGATAAGCTGTGCCATAAGCATTGGGATTATTACTTCAAGTATAACCTCGCCCACAACAAATAAGGGCGCAAGAAATGAAGCACCCAGGTACTCTCTTACCGACCTCGATAGTTTTCGTATCATATATATTTCACTCCTTATTCAAACATATTATAAATACTCATCAAGCTGAGAAGCACTTTCAAGTACGGGTACAACGCCGTAGCTTTCAAGCACTTGTTTTCCCTGATGACCCTTAGCGATGAGAACACAATCCGCACCCGATTTAGACGCTGCTTCATAGTCGTGAAACATATCTCCTATAAACAGTGTATTGTGCGGGTCAAATCCATATGCTTTTAAAGCCTGTACAGCTCGCTCGCTTTTATCTCCGCATGCTATATCGTCTGCGCCCGACATAAACTCAAAGTAGCGGCTTAGTCCGAACTTGTCAAGACTGCTTTTAAGCCTGTTTGTTTCAAAGCCCGATATTACCGCTTGACGATAGCCCTGTTTATGCAGCTTTTCTATCATTTCTTCTACCTCGGGGAATACCTCGGCATTATCAAAAAGCATATCATAATTATTCACAAACTCTTTTGCAAGCTTTGAGAAATCCATGCTTTCAAGATCATCATATATCTTTTTATAAAAGTTTATTATAGGCATTTCGCACTCTTTAAGATAAAAGTCCATATCTATCTGCGGTTTGCCGTATTGTCTGAGCAGAATATTTTCCGCATCAACCGCAAGCTGTGCATCGTCAATTATAGTACCGTTGTAGTCCCAGATAATATTTTTATACTTCATAATTCTAACTCATTCTTCTTTCTTTTCTTCGATTTCTTCTTCCGGACATGGCAAAAGCTTCTTTTTTATTGACATTCCGTCATAATTTATTTTAAACTTCACCTTGCCTTTAAACCGTCTGCCGCAGCCGTCACATCTGAGCACTGCCACAAAGCTGCGGTTTCGCCTTGCCCATTGCTGTTCCGCTTTAAGCTCTGTCCGGCACTGATCGCACACAAAAGAAAACTCACTCTTGTTTATATGGGGATCGTCTAAATCTGTAAGATAATACGGTACAAAAACCATTCTGTCATAAAGTGAATCGGAAGTTTCTATATATTCCGGCAGCTTGTCTTTATCGAAAAGCTTTTTGAATACCATCATCGAGATCATAGCATCCTGCAATGCACGGTGCTGTACCATATCGGTAATATCTACGTCTGCAAGCTGAGCCGCCATTGCAAGCCCTAACTGCCGTCCGGGGTTATATACCTCCAAAGCGTTTGCGCAATAACGCTGAAGATCACAATACACTATAATATAGTCTATGTAATTATTTTTCTCGTAATAATCGGTATTCTCCATAAGCGCAAGTATATCGGAGGTTCCCCAGGTAAGCAGCATACTTTCACCCAGAAATTTTTTAAACCTGCTTAATACGTGCGTATAGGTTGCTCCGCCCTTTGCAAGCTCTTCATTGCTGATGTTTGTAAGCTCCTTTATTTTACCGGAGAGCTTTTTTCCTACCTGTGGAATTACAAGCATTGAAAATGTATCTGTGACCTCAAAGCTTTCGTTGAATTTGACTGCTCCGAACTCTATTATCTCGCTGATAAAATGCTTTGCCTTTTTGCTGTATGAGCTGTTCCATTCAAGATCAAGTATTACATATTCCATTTGGTACAAGTGTCACCTCCTGTGTAATTATAATTGTCAATTATTATAAATTATAGCACATTAGCATATATTCGTCAATTTACCAAACGAAAAACCAACACTTTTTTATAAAAAAATTCCGAAACCGATCAATATTGACCGCTTTCGGATCTTAGAAATTATTTCTTAAACTGGTTCTTCATTCTTTGCTCTTTGCTGAGAATGATCTTTCTTAATCTGATACTCTTCGGTGTTACCTCAACAAGCTCATCATCTGCAATAAATTCAAGGCTCTGGTCAAGGCTCAATACAGTAGGAGGTGTGAGCTTCAACGCTTCGTCCGAACCCGATGCACGAGTATTTGTAATATGCTTTTTCTTACATACATTAACAGTAATATCTTCGCTCTTCGGGCTTACTCCTACGATCATACCCTCATAAACAGGTACGCCCGGACCTATGAACATTCTTCCTCTGTCCTGTGCCTGGAAAAGACCGTATCCTGTTGAATCGCCCGTTTCGTGAGCTACAAGCGAACCTTGATGTCTTGTTGCAATATCGCCCTTATACGGCTCGTATCCGTCAAAGACGTGGTTCATAATACCGTTGCCGTTTGTGTCTGTCAAAAACTCCGAGCGATAACCCATAAGACCTCTTGCAGGTATTTTATACTCGATATGAGTTGTACCGCCCTCTCTGGCACCCATATCTATAAGCTCTGCCTTGCGTGAGCCGAGTTTTTCCATAACTGCGCCTACATAGCTTTCGGGAACTTCTATTATGAGGTACTCTATAGGCTCATATATAACACCGTCTATTTTTTTGTATATTACAGTCGGGCGCGATACCTGGAACTCATAGCCCTGTCTTCTCATCTGCTCTATCAGAATAGACAAATGCAGCTCTCCTCTGCCTGATACTTTGAAAGTATCGGCTGAATCTGTTTCTTCAACACGCATTGCAACATTTGTTTCTACCTCTTTGAACAGTCTTTCTCTGATGTTTCTTGATGTAACGAACTTTCCCTCTTTGCCTGCAAAAGGACTGTTGTTGACTAAGAAATTCATTGAAACCGTCGGTTCGTCTATCTTTATAAAAGGCAAAGGCTCGATACAGTCAACAGAACAAGCAGTTTCACCGATATTGAGGTCTGCTATTCCGCTTACTGCAACAATATCACCGAGCATTGCGCTTTCCGCCTCTACTCTTTTCAAGCCCTCAAATTGATAAAGCTTTACTATTTTTGCATTTCTTACACTGCCGTCTTTTTGGCACAGCGCAACTGTCTGTCCTACCTTTACGCTGCCCCTCTCAACTCTGCCTATACCTATTCTGCCTACATAATCATCATAATCTATATTTGAAAAAAGAAGCTGTAAGCCGCCCTCTAAATCCCCCTCGGGTGCGGGTATCTCTTCAAGTATCTTGTCGAAAAGCGGCTTCATATTTTCTCCCTTTTCGCCGGGATCAAGTACGGCATATCCATCTCTGCCGGACGCATATACAACAGGAAACTCAAGCTGATCTTCGTCTGCGCCAAGCTCAATGAACAGATCGAGAACCTCGTCTACTATCTCATCGGGGCGAGCACCGGGACGATCTATTTTATTAACAACAACAAGCGGCTTTTTGCCAAGTCCCAGAGCCTTTTTAAGTACAAATCTTGTCTGAGGCATACAGCCCTCGAAAGCGTCAACAAGCAAGAGTACGCCGTCAACAGTCATCAGAATACGCTCAACCTCTCCGCCAAAATCAGCATGACCCGGAGTATCTACTATATTGATCTTTGTACCGTTATACATAACAGATGTATTCTTTGACAGTATAGTTATACCTCTTTCTCTCTCAAGGTCATTACTGTCCATAACACGTTCTGCAACAGCTTCATTCTCGCGAAATGTTCCGCTCTGGAGTAAAAGCTGATCTACAAGCGTTGTCTTGCCGTGGTCAACGTGTGCTATAATGGCTATATTTCTAAGGTTTTCTCTCTTTCCCACTTTGATTACCTCTTTTTCATATACATTTTTACGCATTTATACGCAAACATTATAGCACAAAAAAATTGTCATTTCAACGTATTTAAACAAGGGTGTCTGAATTTTGGCATATAATACAAATATGCTTTTTTTACGGAAATATTTGTATTATTTTTTAAAGCTTATTCTTCTTTATCCCTGGTTTTTTCCGAATAGTATTCAAACAGCGGACTTTCTTCAAATTCTTTAACGGAAGAAAACAATACTCCTGCATTTGTAAAAGAAAGGCTCTCATTTCCTGCAACAACATAATGCTCTGCAAGAGTAACACCAATTTTTGCAAGTGCCTCATTCACGGCGGCGGTATAATATATATCATTATACGACGGAAGAGAGCTTCCGTTCAAATGATTATGTGACAATACCGCATATCTCGCATTATACATAAGCGCAGTCTGACAAATATTTCTGATGTCTATTTCTACATGTCTCAGATCGCCCTTAGAAACAAGACCGCTGTATATTTCATTGAATTTGCTGTCAAACAGGACAAGATACAGCATTTCTCTTGTTTTTCCGAAAAACTTGCACTTGAATATCTCGTGCATATCATCGGGCATGATCTTATTTCTCAGATCACGTTCTCTCTCTTCAAGATAAATACTCATCATATCGGGTATCAGCTTCAAAAGCACGATCACATTTGTAGTCAAGCCCATGCTTTTGAGCAAATGAGGAGGTGCGTCGAACACACCCGATAAAGAACCAAAGGAATTAATAAGCTCATGTGCCAATTTGTTGGTATCTTTTCTCGGAACAGCATAATACAAGAGCATTTCAAGCATTTCATGCCGCTCGAAAATTTCTGCTCCATGCTCCATATATTTCTTTCTCATTCGGTCACGGTGTCCGTCATGATCGTGTTTTTCAATCATATTATTTCGCCCCAATACAATAATTATAATTTAATTATATTGAAGAAAGACAATAAAATCAATATTATTTCCAATATTTATACAAACTTGTTAAGTTTTATGTCATACTCGTAATTAACGGCTGACAGCTTGTTTACAATATCTGATTTATTTACGCACAAAGACGAACACAACTCGTCAAGTGAAGAATACTTATCACGTAACTGTGTGTTGATATAAGACAACAATATTATAGGATCATTCGGAATAGGCATATTAATTACTCCTTTTCATTTTTTCTGTCGTTATAATTTTCTAAAAAGCTGTATCGCACACCGCCTGTTTTATACCCCGGAAATGTATCGAGGTGTACGCAGTGAATACTGTTGAAGATATTCTTTTCAATGTTCGGATTATCCTTTTTCAAAGTCTTGATAAGCTGTTTTACCTCTTGTCTTTTGCTATCGCCTATACCGTCGGGGGAATTAGCTGAATTTTCGGTGAATCGGCAGGCGCATTGCAGAAAGCTCAAGCCGTTGTAATTTTTCCACGATATAATATCATTTTCGTGAACACAATAGAGAGGTCTGATAAGCTCCATTCCCTCAAAATTTGTGCTGTGAAGCTTTGGGATCATTGCCTGAAGCTGTGCTCCGTAAAACATAGCCATAACGGTAGTTTCTATTACGTCTGAGAAATGATGACCGAGCGCAATTTTATTGCAGCCAAGCTCTTTTGCTTTGCTGTATAAATGACCTCGTCTCATTTTGGCACACAGATAACAGGGGTATCTGTCTGTTTTTTCGGTGACAGAGAAAATATCGCTTTCAAAAATGGTTATCGGGATTTCAAGCAGCCGGGCATTTTTCTCGATCTGAAGTCTGTTTTCTTTGTTGTAACCGGGATCCATTACAAGATATACCGCTTCAAAAGGCACTTCGCTGTAACGTGAGAGCATTTGTATAAGCTTTGCCATAAGCATTGAATCTTTGCCGCCCGATATGCAAACGGCTATCTTATCTCCGCTGTTTATCAGCTCATACTGCTTTACTGCGGTTATGAAATTATTCCATATAGATTTGCGGTATTTTTTATTGATACTGCGCTCTATAAGCTCACATTGAGTTAATTCTCTTCTCATCGTATTCAAATCCTTAATAAACAAAAAATCGTAAATGCCTATTTAACAAAAGGCGATTTACGATAGCTTAATGGTGGGAGAGGGTGGATTCGAACCACCGAAGTCAGTGACAACAGATTTACAGTCTGCCCCATTTGGCCGCTCTGGAACTCTCCCTTATTTAATTGCGTGCGTTCACACTTTCTGCATTTATAAGCCGTACTGTTATCATACGCTTATTCACATCTAAAGTATATTGCCGCACATTACACTCGCAAGCATATTGCAAGCAGGCATAATAAAGAGCTGGTGGACGGACTCGAACCCCCGA
>JAFOMO010000069.1 GCA_017418905.1 Clostridia bacterium
ATATCGGGAAGAAGCTGTTCGACTGCAAGCCTTAATTCTTCAAATTGTATCATATACTTATTACCTCTCAACTTTTTATTCCACTGTTTATTATATTATGTTACAGACAAAAAGTAAAGTATTATTTTTTCTTATTTTAGTGATGAAATCAACTTTAAGAATTTCTTATCGTTCATCTGTTCGTTTGTCACATATTCTCCGTTATAGAACAGTGCGTATGTTGTAACGGGCGTCGGAGCGTTTTGTGCGTCATCTTTTGTATTCAAATGAATGGCTTTAAATTCGATATTATTTTCTTTAGCCGTATTCTCCAATATCGGCACATACTTTGCATTGAACGGGCATTGACTTGTATAATACAAAACAAATCCTTTCTCATCTGTATGAGGGTATAATGCTAACTCCTTAAACTGCGGCTTTTCTGCATTTTCATCAAACGGCAGACACCATAGCTGTATGCCGTTCTTCGACTCGCTGCATACCGAAAAACCTTTATACCTCAAATATTTAGGGTCTGCCAAAAACGGCTTTTTCTTTGCAGACGACAATATGCATAAGCCTTTCTTTCCTTTTTCTTTGCTGTCGGCAATACATTCGCTCAACAGATCGTTTGAATAGCCGTGACCCTTGAACGCACCCGAAACCCACAGGCAGTCTATGTACATATACCCCTCTGCAATAATGGGTACCCACGCATTTTCGGCAGGTATATACTCTATAAAGCACTTGCCTCTTTCTACGCTTTTCAGAAAAACAAGTCCCTCGTCAAAGCGACTTGTAAGCCACTGCTTTTTTGACGATACCTGTATATCCTTGTTATTTGAGATCGCACAGCATATATGCTCTTTTTCAATGTTTTTTTTTGTTACCCTGATATACTCCATTGTTTATACCCCCAATCAACGATTGATGTTATTATATCATTTTTCTTGCACATTTTCAACAGTTTTGTGCAATCTGAGCATATTTATTATCATACTATATCTGTATTTTTTTCATATAATACTGTTTGTTAATAATTTGTTAATAAATAGGTGATATAATCTTTATAAATTTTATAATCTGAGGTGAATTATGGAAGCACTACCAAAAGACAAAAAGCTGAAAGAAAAAATACGAAAAGGCAGAACGTCCTTTCAGATAATTCTTTTCAGCTTTTTTGGACTAATACTTGCCGGCACATTTTTATTGATGCTGCCTATCTCGTCACAGTCAAGAACAGTAACTCCGTTTTTTGACTGTCTGTTTACAGCCGTTTCGGCAACGTGTGTTACAGGGCTTATTGTTAAAGACACAGCAACCTACTGGTCAATATTCGGTAAATGCGTTATCATCACGCTTATACAGATAGGCGGAATGGGCGTTATTACTATCGGGCTTGCTATTATCAAGCTGACGGGCAAAAAGATAAGCTTCAGCCAGCGCAGCACAATGCAGGAATCTATTTCTGCGCCAACTGTCGGCGGTATTGTAAAGCTTACATCTTTCATACTGACAGGCTCGGCAATAATAGAGGTAATAGGCGCAATATGCCTTGCCCCTGTATTCTGCTCCGATTTCGGACCGGTAAAAGGAATATGCTATTCTCTGTTTCACTCTATTTCGGCATTCTGCAACGCAGGCTTTGACCTTATGGGAGAGAGAGAACAGTTTTCTTCGCTCACAACATACAGCGGAAATGTATTTTTCAACATTATCATTATGCTGCTTATCATTATCGGCGGTATAGGCTTTCTTGTATGGGGCGATATTAAAACTCATAAGTTCAGATTTGCCAAATACTCGCTGCAAAGCAAGGTAGTATTGATGACTTCTTTGCTGCTTATCGTTATTCCTGCTATATATTTCTTCTTCTTTGAGTATAACGATCTCGGAATGAAAGACAGGATAATAAGCTCGGCATTTCAGTCGGTAACTGCACGAACAGCGGGCTTTAATACTCAGGATCTTTCTCAGATGGACGAATCGGGCACGCTTATTATGATAATGCTTATGATAATCGGCGGCTCTCCCGGATCTACCGCCGGCGGTCTTAAAACTGCCACATTTGCGGTGCTGTTTTTATCTGCTATTACCGTTTTCAGCCGCAGAAACGACGTTCAGTGCTTTGGAAGAAGAGTTCCGGACGACGCTGTAAGAAATGCGGGCGCAATACTTTTTATGTACTTATTCTTGTTTTTGACAAGCGGTATAATCATCAGCAGAGTTGAAAGTCTGCCTTTGCTCACCTGCTTGTTTGAAACAGGCTCGGCAGTTGGCACTGTCGGTCTTACTTTGGGAATAACCACAAAGCTTTCTATGATCTCAAAGGGAATACTTATGTTCCTGATGTTTTTCGGTCGTGTAGGCGGACTTACAATGATATACGCAGCCGTTTCAACGTCCGAGAACAAAAAAGTAAAATTACCGCTTGAAAAAATATCTGTGGGATAAGGAGAATTACAAAATGAAATCTGTTTTGATACTCGGTATGGGTGAATTTGGAAGTGCGATAGCAAAGAGAATGAGCGAGCTTAACTGCGACGTTCTTGCAGTTGATATAAACGAAGAACGTGTCAACGACATTATGCCCTATGTTTCGGGCGCAAGAATAGGCGACTGTTCAAGCAGAGAAATGCTTGAATCTCTCGGAGTAAACAATTTTGACGTATGCATTGTTGCGGTAGGCGGACTTTTTCAGACATCTCTGGAAACTACCTGCACGCTTAAAGAGCTTGGCGCAGAATTTGTAATGGCAAGAGCTACAAATGATGTACAAATGAAGTTTTTGCAAATGGTGGGCGCAGACGAGGTCGCATACCCCGAAAAGCAAACTGCTATGAGATTTGCAACAAAGTATGCGTCCGACACTATCCTTGACTTTATTCAGCTTGACAGCAACTACTCTATCTATGAGATGAAGGTACCGAAGAAATGGTTCGGAAAAACTTTATCACAGATAGATATACGAAAGAAATACAACGTAAATATTCTTACGATAAAAAGAGACGGCGAGGTATTCATTCCGATGCCTGACACACAGTTCAAGCCTGATGACGATACCTTTGTTATCGGTGAGATCAAGGACATTTTAAAGTGCTTTAACATATAAACACACAAAAGCGATCAGCCGCCCGAAGCATTTATTCAGCGCTTGGGCGGCATTATTGTTTTATTTGGTTTACTATTATTTCCGCTGTTTTACTCTGCTGAACGTCATTTGTAATTGTCGGGGCAAAGTCTCCTTTTTGTACTCCGTAACTGCCGAATCCCGAGTGATTTGCGCCGTCCAGAACGTACTCTTTATGATCGCTTGGAAAATACTTCTTTGCATTTTCATATTGCTGCGAATCAAGCACGTTATCCAAAGAACCGTATATCGACAAAGCGAGCTTTTTTTCGGGAATGTCTTTTACCGGGTATGATGCACAAAAGATTATACCGTCAATATTATCTGTATTATCATTCATATAATATGATGCCGCAACTCCTCCCAAGGAATGTCCGCCCACATAATAATGCTCGTATTCTGTCTGATCTATAAACATATCAGCTTTATCAATATCAAAAAATGCAAGCCTAAGGAACTGTGCAGGAATAAGTTGTGCAATTTAGGCGCAGAATAATTTGTTCTGTGTTAGGCGCAATGCCGCAGGAATACTGTCGTATTTCAAGGTATTGCAACGACACACAGGACGAATTAGACAAGCATAAATGCACAAG
>JAFOMO010000070.1 GCA_017418905.1 Clostridia bacterium
GTAATCTCTGATCTCGGTCAAAGCAACAAGATCAAGTCCCGTGTCGTAATCTGTATCTTTAAGAGCCGCAACCATTGACTCTGTGGGCGCATGAGATGTACCCAAAGCAAGGGGCGACATAGCGGTATCTATTATATCTGCGCCTGCCTCTACGCCTTTGAGCAGACACATTGAAGCAAGACCCGAGGTATAATGCGTATGAAGCTGAACGGGAATCTTTACGGCTTTTTTAATAGCCTTTACAAGCTCCTCTGTATGATACGGCGTAAGCAGAGCAGCCATATCCTTTATACAAATAGAATCTGCGCCGATGTTGGCAATTCTCTTTGCATAGTCAACATAATATTTTGTATCAAAAACAGGGCCTGTTGTGTATGAAATTGCTATCTGTGCGTGTGCGCCCTCTTTTTTTGCCGCCTTAACGGCTGTTTTCAAGTTATCTATATCATTTAAAGCATCGAATATACGAATAATATCTATACCGTTTGCAACGCTCTTCTGAACGAAATATTCGAGTACGTCATCTGCATAATGACGATAACCGAGCATATTCTGACCTCTGAAAAGCATCTGAAGCTTTGTGTTCGGACAGTTCTTTCTGATAGTTCTCAGTCTGTCCCACGGGTCTTCGTTCAAAAATCTCAGGCATGAATCAAATGTAGCACCGCCCCAGCATTCGAGCGAATAAAAGCCTATCTTATCAAGCTGCGGCAGGATAGGCAGCATTTCGTCCATTGTCATTCTTGTGGCAATAAGCGACTGATGAGCGTCACGCAGTATAGTTTCGGTAACAAGTATTTTTTTCTTTGCCATAGCTCTACATTCCTTTCACCAAAGTGTTATTCAAGTGTAAGGAGAACTGCTCCGGACTCTTTGTTCTCGCCCTTTGAGCAAAGCACGCTTGCAACCTTGCCGTCCTGCGGAGCCTGAATGTCGTTTTCCATTTTCATAGCCTCGAATACAACAAGCACATCGCCCTTCTTGACTGTCTGTCCTACTGTCGCATTTACGCTGACGATAGTACCCGGCATAGGTATTGTTATCTGAACAGAGCCTGCGGGTGCTTCGGCTTTGGGTGCCGGTGCAGGAGCTGCCTTTGGTGCAGCTTTCGGTGCGGGTGCGGCTGCCGGTACTGCTGTGCCGTCTGCCTCTTCGACTTGTACGTCATAAACAACACCGTTTACGGTAATTTTCAGATTTCTCATATATATAACTTCCTTTCATCGGGTAATATTCATAATCAAAGCGTACTGTGCTTTTTGGGGAGAGTCGTTTCTCTCTTGCCTGAAAGCATATTCAAAGCGTTTATCAATATATCTCTGAGCTCTTCTTTAGCCGCAACACTGTCTATATAGCCCTTTTCGGCTGCACGCATTGCGCTGCACTCAGTCTTTTTAAATTCTTCAATCGCCTTTTCTCTGCCTGCTTTATCTGTTTTGAGCTTTTCGGGCGAGAGAATGATTATTCCTGCCTCGGGCGCTATCGGAGATACGCACGCATTTTCAA
>JAFOMO010000071.1 GCA_017418905.1 Clostridia bacterium
AAGCATTGCTCACAGAATGGGTGTGACTGTGCGTACTGTTTGCGGATACGCTGCCACTTCGTTCCGTAGCGTCTTTTCGTTTCGTGCTGTCTGTAATAGCGTTCGTAACGCTTGTTCTCGGTTCGTTGGTGCTCCTCGCAGTACCGACTTTCAGTAAGCCGAGGGCAGCCGGGGTAAGCACACGGTTTCTTGGGTTTTCTGGGCATTTGGGTTATCACTCCTGTCATTTTTCTACTCAGATTTGAGCCGAGTTATTATTTACTGAATCCAATTCTGGTGTCAGTCGTTTGTTTATTTACTCGCCCCGAACATGGGGGCAGTAATCTTTTTAGGGAAAGAGAAAGGACTCGCACAGCAACACGCCATGCAAGTCCTTTCGAGAGAGGGAAGGTATATGAAAAACAATTCTTTAGTAATACGCTTGTTTTAGGTATGAGAAAAGGCCTGCAAGGTTTTCGCCCTACAGACCTTTTGATGACATGTATGTCAGAAATTTTTCTCATACTTTTCTAATTATGAGTATATCACGTCAAGCCATTATTTGCAAGTTTTTCACAGTGGTTCATTATGGTTCACGATAGTCTATTTTATGAACAAATTGTAAACATTTCTTAAATCTGACTTTTTTCTCAAAAAAATAGGTCTGCAAGGCTTTTCATACCTCACAGACCTCTCTATTATCGTTTAATGTTTTACTAAACACTCTGAATTATTTCAAAATGTCGGAAATCTTGTTTATAGCGCTCTTGTGTATGCGTTTTATAGTGCTATAAGAAACACCCATAACGCTGCCAATATCTGCCCAACTGCGATTTTCAATATAGCGATAACGAAGCAATATTTTTTCGTCTACATCTGAAAGCAGGTCGATCACAGCGTTTATTTCATTGCATTTATCTATTATCGTTGCATATTTTGATTCAATATCACGCTGAATCTCATCAGCTTTTTCAACCGCACCTACATACACAGCAGAAGTATTCCTTGTTGCATTGTAATGGGGTTCAAAATTGCTTGCGGGTATACTCCTTGCCATACTGCGCCAACACTCCATCTCACGAGTACGGCTGTCTATGTATTCTCTGATATCCTGCACTTGGGTCAAAAAATCCATAACTGTCATGCTTTTTTCTCCTTCCTTTTTGCCTTAAGCCTTGCTTTTTCTTTTTCACGAGTGATTCTTGCCTTACGCTTAGCAAAGAAAGCTGCATTCTCGGCTCGAATCTCGCTCCTTGGCCTTTTCTTACGCTTGTAATCAGCTTCAGACTTAGCTTTTTGGATGAGTCTCTCGATAAGATCATCGGGATCAAGCTTGACACCCGACAACACTTCAAACCACTTTGAGCGAAAGAACTCTTCAATTTCGATCTTGTTTTGCAAGGCCGTGTGGCTATGCGGATTTCTCAAAAGAGTTTTAACTGCGGAACAATAATCCTTTGCGGAGTTGAGTATAATTATCTCGGCCAGTCTTTCATAATCAAAATTCTCACTGCGTTCTCTCTTTATTAATTTTCTCATAGTATTCATCTCTTTCAAATAATCGCCTTAACAGCGTTGATAAGTGCTTGCTGTGTGCTATCTTTCTCCGACAAAGCCTTAAGAATTCGCTCGTCAATCGTACCTTTAGTTACTATGTGCTGAATAACGACGGTGTTCTTTTGCCCTTGTCGCCACAATCTTGCATTTGCCTGTTGATACAATTCAAGCGACCACGTCAGACCAAACCACACGAAAGTCGAGCCGCCTTCTTGTAGATTCAGCCCGTGTCCGGCAGAGGCTGGGTGTATTAACGCCACCGGCAGCTCTCCTCTGTTCCATCGGCGGATACTATTCTCAGTGTCGAGCTTGGAGAACGGGATATGCAGCGAGTGAAGCCTCTCGGCAATACGTTCATAATCGTGCTTGAACCAATATGCCACAAGCAGAGGTTTTCCGTTCATGCTCTCGATGATGTCTTCGAGAGCGTCAAGTTTGCGGTCGTGTATTTTG
>JAFOMO010000072.1 GCA_017418905.1 Clostridia bacterium
AAGCCGCCCAACGGTATATTCATAGAGAGTACACACCTCGTCTTCATCGGGCAAAGACAAAGTATCTGCTATATCATAGTACGGCGTACTCTGCTCGATCTTCAGCATATATGCAGAGATATGAGATACATCAAGCTCACTGCAAAACAAAATGCTGCGATCTAAACTCTCAATTGTCTGCTGAGATATGCCCAACATCAGATCAAGGGAAATGTTATCTATTCCGCTTGCTTTTATAAGCTTTACGGCACATTCAACGTCTTTTGCAGAGTGCTTTCTTCCCAATGCTTTCAGCTCGTTTTCGTTTGCAGACTGAAGTCCCATTGATACCCTGTTTATACCTGCGTCTTTAAGCAGCGAAAAATCAATATTCTTTGCCGATTCCGGATTTACTTCAATTGTACATTCACTGTAATTCGTACCAAATGAAGCGTTTATACTGTCCATTATCTTAATTATGTTTGCTGTGCCTATACAGCTCGGAGTACCGCCGCCGAAATATACGGTTTCTGCATGGTATTTTCCTTTAAGCTCCCCTATTTTTCTGCATAAAGCCTGCGTATAAGCATTAATATCATTTGTATTGCGGTTTATCGAAAAGAAATCGCAGTAAGGGCATTTGCCATTGCAGAAGGGTATGTGAATGTATAGTCCGATATTTTTCATTATATCACCTGAAAACTTGTTTATAAATGGGGACGGGCAGAAGTATCGCTACTTCTGCCCGGTTTGGAAGGTATATGAAAATTAGTAGAACGCTTATTTATTACGTTATTATTATACAGCTAAGATGTTACCAAATTATGAACATTTTAAAAAAATATCAAATTCGGAACTTTTTAATATTTTACATTACATTAAGTTCAATAATTATGTAAATTAAACAATTACATTTTTTTAGTTTGGAAAGTTAAGAGTTGAGAGTTGAGATTTTTAGTTTTGAGAGTTAAAAGTTGAGATTTTTTGTTTTTGAAAACTTATAAGTAAATTGGAAATCCACAATTTAATATTTGAATTGAAACATAATTTTTGAAAAGCTTTTATCTTAACTCTTAACTCTCAACTCTTAAAACTCCACTTTCAACTTTCCGCTTTTAACTATAAAGGCTCAGTTTTTCATTCCGGTAATACGCTTGAAATTTGTTTTCATTTTGTTTATCCATTCTTCAAGCATAACATCAAATTCGTATTCGTTCTCGTTGCTGTCTGAAAAATCAATACCAACGTTTTCAAGCTCGTATTTTTTGAGCGTGTCAGACAGATCGGTATAAAACTGCTCGTCATCAACAGTATCGGGATCGGGCAGATACTCTTCGGGACTTTTTATGAAAACACTTCCCTTTGCTTTTTCTGCGGTAGTTTTTATAAGATCATACACATTATATGCAGAATCTTTATTATTGAGCCGATTGCAGCTTTCACGCATAGAGAGCAGCCGTTCCGGATATTTCAGCAAACGAAATACTACCTCTCCGGCATTCGCCTTTTTTATGCTTATTGCGAGGTTGTTGTCGCACAAATATTCTGTATTATCAGTTTCCTGCCCCGGGATACCTCTGAACAATGCCATTGGCAAACAGCAGGCAAGCGATTCTGTTACGGTAAGACCACCCGGTTTTGTTATTATAAGGTCTGAGATCTGCATATACTTATGCACTTCATCGGTAAAATAAATCAGCTTCGTTTTCTTTGTGACGTTGAATTTTTCTTCTTTGCGTGTAGGCTCTTTATCCATATAAAAATTGATCTCTTTTCTGCCTACCCTCATATTTTCATTAAACGAAAGAATTGAGTTGAATGCGCCAAAAAGCTTCATATTCTTTCCGGTAATAACGATTATCTGAAAATCAAGCTCTATTTCGTTTATGCTCTCATAAATTTTAAGTATATCGGTCACACCAAAGCTGCCTGCCATTATAAGGACTGTTTTCTTATCGGGGTCAAAACCCAATTCAGCCAAATGCTCTTGCTTATGTTCGTCCTGCTCAAAAAAAACAGGGTCTATCGGTATCCCCAACGGATAGACAATACTTCTGTCTATGCCCAACGCTTCCATACTGTCGACCATCTGAGGACTTGATACAACGTAGGCCGCAATATTATCATTAATATAAGACGCATGAAGAGCAAAATCGGTAGCAATAGAAATAACGGGAACATTCATAAAGCCCTTTTCTATAAGCCGTGAACACATAATACCCATAAAAGGGTGAGTAGTTACGATCACATCGGGTTTAAACTCCGCAATAAGCGGTATAAGCTTCTTTGCAAAAAAAGCATTTGACTTCTGCACCATTTTAAATGTATTACTGTCTTTGTTCGACATACGATAGAACATTCCATATACTTTGGAAAGCTTCATTGCCGAAAACTTATAACCGTTTACTACAAATTTATTAAAGTAACGATTTACATACTCCAACCCATCGACAATGCGAACACTGCCGAAAGGATCAAGGTCTGTTATTACTTTTTCCAAAGCCTGCGCACATCTGAGATGACCGCCGCCGGTCTTTGCGGATAGTATCAGTACATTCATATTATTATCTCCGTAGCGGCGAGTCGCCGCCGACATTATTGCGCTTATACATAATATAACCTATTCTTCATATCATGCGAATATAATTCTTACTTTGTTATACTAAAGGTTAGGAATTGTCAAGAAATAAGTTATGCAATTCAGGCAAAGAATAATTTGTTCTGTGTTAGGCACAATACCGCAGGAATACTGACGTATTTCAAGGTATTGTAACGACACACAGGGCAAATTAGGCGAGCATGAAAGTACAAGTTATTTCTTGACGATTCCTTAATGCTATTCATAAAGTTTTACAAGCAATAATTCCACTTTTATAAAAAATTCCACTTTCCAATTTCCACATTCCACTTTAAAGAAATTCCACTTTTAAAGAAATTTCACTTTTGTAAAAGGGTTTAGTCCAGAAGAAAGTCGATCTTCTCGTATCTTGCGCAGCTTACAACAACACAAAGCAATGAAATTAGCAAGCCTGCAACTATACCTACAAAATACATTCCTCCGCTGCCTGCGACAATTGAAAATACGCTTATATATTTATACGGCGACAAAAACTCCAAAGCTTTAAGTGCCGGCGACATTGAACCGACTAAGCCAAACAAAACGGTAACAGTTACCATTACTGCCGATATTGACGACGCCTGCGAGCTTGTGTTCATAAAGGTTGCCATTAAAAATGACAGTGAAAGATATACTATCTCGATAAATAAAAACGACAGCACCGCAAAAACTATTTGTACGACAGAACTCATCTTATGGTTTGAGTACAGAACTCCGAGCGATACGACAAATACTATTATATTGTATAAAAGCAAAATAACCATCTGTGCAAAATAGCTTGTAAGTACGGTACACATTCTTGTTACAGGCAGAGAATATATAAACGTAATATCGTTGTCGCCTCTGCTGCCCGTGTTTGCAGACGCACCTAAAAAGCTTGCGTATATGCAGCCTACTATAAGCATTAACTGCATACAAACGCCGAAATTAACGCCAAAGTCTTTGAAGTCGGGCAGATCTGCTTTTGCTCCTCCGCCCGAAACAGACGCAGGCATTGAAGCCAGCATATCTGCAACAAATTCGGGCAGACCTGCATTAAGCAGATTTGAAAACATTACTACTATAAGTATAAATAAGCAAACGGAAATACTGCTCCATATCAAAAAATTTTTAAATCGAGATTTTATATTGTACCCCATAAGCGGAAATGAAACATAATTGTTCACGGTCATATACCTCCCTGTTCCTGTTCAAGTCTTTTCTCGTAGTACCTTACAAGTGCGTCTCCCAGTGACGGAAGCGTAATTTGAAGGTCTGTTAAGTTATAGTGCGTGAGAGCCTCAACAAGATCGTTAATATCCTTTTTATAGAGGAAAGATATATAGCCGTTATCCTCGGTGATCTCGGTAATATGGAAAAGAGTATACAATGCAGACAGATCGTCGTCTGTTTTTACGCTTACACGCCTTGTGTCACTCTGCATGAGTACCTTCTTCTCGGATATTTCAAGCAAAGAGCCTTTTCTCATTATTGCTATGCGTGAGCATATCTGCTGTAAAAGCTCGTTGTTTCTGTCGCTTATTACAACAGTCACGCCCTCTTTATTCAGATCGAGAAGATAATGAGCAAGCTTGTTTTTGGTATCACTGTCAAGCGCAACAAATGCGTTATCCATTATAACAAGCTCGGGGTCACCCATAAGCGCAATTACAATAGCGATCTTCTTTCTGCTTGCAAGCGGCAGACTGCCGATCCTCTTATTCTTGTCAACATTAAAATGCTTGCACAGCGACAAAACAGCATCGTGATCTTTTACACCCTTTATCTTTTCGGCAGTTCTTATTACATCTATCGCTTTCATTGTGTCGCAGTAACAAGGATTTGCAGGCATAAAGCCAATCTTCTTTTTTCTGTCAAGCGTCCTTGCGGCAGACTTCTGCCCCATTACGGTAACTGTTCCGCTTGTTGGACGAATAAAGTCCATAATAAGATTGATTATGGTACTCTTTCCGCTTTTCTTTGGCCCTGCTATTCCAAAAAAGTCGCCTTTGTTTATTACAAAGGTCGTATCTCCAAGCGCAGGACGTTTTGTATAATACTTTGAAACCTGATCCAGGGTTATTACAGCCACTAAAAAAACTCCCCTTTTTTATTGTGCTATTAGTTACAGCAAAATGCTATACTTATATTTTAACATAAAATTCTATTTAATCAATACATAAAAAAGAAAAACATAAGGTTATTTTTTACTCTGTAAAAATTGCAAAAATAAAAAGAGGGTGTTTACAAATAATATATATGAAAAGTAAAAAATATAATTGTTACAAAGTTGTAACGTGTTTACAACTTTACAAAAGCTTTTTTATAGAGTATCATTAGAATGTATCGGAATATGTCGTTTTTCCGCTTTTCAATTTTCTATCGTATATATTATATCCGTAAATACTAAAAAAATGTTTGCCGTCAAATATTTTTCACTATCGGGAATTATTTACAAATCTAATTTATAGAAAAAACGATTTAAAGAAGGAAAAGAAATGAATAATGAATTAAAAACAGAGGCAGCAGAGGAAAAAGAATTATCAGCCGAAAACGAAACCGCCGACACGGCTGAGAAACGAAGAAAGCTTCCCATTGCGCTGCCCATAATTTGCGCAGCCCTGATCTTAACGGCGGGTATTGCGGTATCGGCAATTACACTCGGTGCGATCAATTCCGAAAAACACGAGGCATTTATTGCAACCGAACAAAGCAACGTTACGCTTGCAAGTCCTTCGGGACAATTTTTAGAGGGTATCTCGGTAAACGGAGTTGACCTCGGCGGTCAGACAATGCTTAAATCTCAGGATATGATGTATCTCGAAGAATCAAAAATGATCCCCTCTATCAATTATTCACTCAAATGTCACGACAAGATCGTATATCTTACAGAAGATAATTTTGATTTTCAATTTGATACTGTTAAGGTACTCAACGAAGCATACGAGTACAGCGAGTACATGAGAAAGCTTTTGACAGATGAAGGCAGAACAAAACTAAGAGCGTCTGAGCAAAAGGACTTCACCATTACAATGACCTTTAACGAAGAATCCATAAACACGGCATGTGCAGAGGTTTCAAAGAAGGTCGATGTTGAAATGCAGAATGCCGCAGTTTCGAGCATTGACCCGTCAAAAGAAAAGGTATGGCAGATGTTCTCTTTTACAGACGGCGTAACAGGATACAGCCTTGACGCTGCCGATCTTGCAACACAGGTAAGCACTTTGATAAGCAACAAGACCTATGAAGCAGAGCTCAACGGCAAAATGGAAGAGGTAGAACCCGAAATTAGCCTTTATGACCTGAAAAAGAATCTTGTTCTCATATCTCAGTATGAAACCTGGTCGGGAAACACCTGGGCAGGAAATATGAATATGACCGTTGCAATGGAATCTATGAACGGTTCGATCATTCACAGCGGCGAGGTATTTTCATTTAACGAAAAAACAGGAAACAGCAACCTGGCAGAAAACGGATATTACTCGGCAGGCGTAATTGTAAACGGAAAATCAACCGACGGTATCGGCGGCGGTATATGTCAAGCCGCAACTACCATTTACAATGCGGCTATTCGTGCAGATATGACGGTAGTTGAACGTGAACCGCACACATGGCCGTCTGTTTATGTGCCTGTTGGAATAGACTCTGCTATTGACTACGGCAATATTGACATGAAGTTCCGCAATGACACAGGGCATGACGTTTATCTTATATGCTACATGGACGGAGCGCAGTTAAACGCATTTATTTACGGCTATAAACCGACAGAATATGATGAAATTGTAGTTTCTTCCTGGTTTACGGGCGGTTCGGGTATCGGCTTTGGTGCGGCGGCGTGCCGAAACTACTACAAAGACGGCAAGCTTGTTAAAGAAGATGAACTTCCTTCATCATTTTACAGCAACGGCGGCGGCACAAGCTATGCATTTGACGAGCCTCTCTCCGGATATGTATTCAGGCGAGTATTCACAGACGCACAGATCGAGGGCAAACCCGACAGCGACATTGACACAGAAACAGAGACCGACATAAATGAAGAAGAGAAAAGCGAAACCGAGCTTGAAATTTCGGACGAGGACGCAACAAACGATATTGCTTATTAACAAAAACAATTTTAAAAATAATAACCACTCTCAATAGTTGAGAGTGGTTATTATTTTTAGTTTGGAGTTTTGAGAGTTGAGAGCGGAATTATTGTTCTCAAAATCAAAAAGTCAACCGTAACTATTATTCTTTTGTTATATATCAAATTCGAGAATATCGCAATTTTTTATACCGAAGGCGGCAAACTCGTCATTTTTCATATCGTAAAAATACGAATAAATTACTCTTGAAATACCGTTATGCGCAACAAGCAAATAAATTTTGTTATCAGTCTTTATATCGTCAAGCAGACCGTAAACTCTGTGTGCAAGCTTAAGCATTGTTTCTCCGCTTTCATAGCTGTTTATAAAGTTTGCCTTGTCTTTTATGAACTCCTCGCCGTTTCGTGCCGTTCCCTCATACTTACCAAAACACTGCTCTTTCAGACGCACCTCTTCACGCATAGGAATACCCGTTATCTGCGAAATATGACACGCCGTATCCTTAGCCCTTACAAGCGGCGAATACAATATTTCATCTATCGGCAATTGCCTTTGTGCGATAAGCTTTCCTACTTCTATCGCCTGTTCATGCCCCTTTTCGGTAAGAGCAATATCTGTTTCACCGCAAATTTTATTTTCAACATTCCACACGGTCTGCCCGTGTCTTGTAAAATACAGTTTTTTCAACGTCTATCCCCCTATATTTTTTGTACTCAAATCTCAACTCTTAACTCTCAAAACTCTACATTCTAAGGTCAATGTTTTCAATATGTATCGCAAACAATCATTGCACATTGATCTAAAATTTCGCTCTCGCCTCAACATTGACCTTATCGCCGTTCATTGTTTTGAAATACATATAACCATCACTGCACACATCACTTCTGTAAACCTTTAAGGTACAGCCCAGATGTGCCTCAGAAACAAAGCTTATACTCATTTCTGTAACTGTTAAATTCTTAATGTCGGGTATATAGTCGCATATAACATCAGGGTAAAACCTGTTGTTCATATGCATATTTACATCTACCTCGGAATACATTACTGTTTTCTCGCCTGCAAGTATCAGCTCTGCGTCCTGCGGTATTCTGAAACGCAGATCATTCACGGGTGCCAATGCCTCTTCTGCGGTATAATTCAAGGTATTATAGTCCTCTACCTTAATGAGCTTTCCGTCATTTATACCTACCAATGCCCAAACGGAATTTGCCTGCGCACACACTCTGCCCTCTTTGCGTATCTCATAGCACCTTTGAAACATTACTCCCTTGCTCGGACAATACCACGAAATGCTTTCAAACTTATCGTAACGGTTCAGCGGTTCAAGCACCTTCATTTTAAAGCGTGTCAATACAAAAGCATATCCGCTGTTAAACAGATCATAATACGACTGCTCCTGATCTCTCAACTGATGATTTGCAGTTTCCTGCATATATTTCAGATAACCGCCGAAACGCATTATTCCCTTCGGCTCTGCGTCATGCGCCATTACCTGGTAATTTTCGGTATATTTCATACTTTTCACACCCTCTATTAGATTACCCGACAGAAAGCGGTACTTTAATGTTTATTCGTTTTTCCGCTGTAAGCTTATCGAATTTTATCAGATACACATTCTCGTCAAGCAGAACATCAAGAATAGTTCCTGCGCCCATTATCCTGTGTACAATGCGGTCGCCTGCCTTGAACGGCAAATTATTCTTATCAAAATCAAGCTCTCTCTCGCTTTGACTGATAAAAGCGTTCGCCTCGCCCACAAGTGCAGGGTCAAGCTCGTTTATGTATTTAAGGCATTTTTTCTCTATATTAAATATAAACCTTGACGGATACCTGAACCCACCGTCTATATTATACCCCTCAGCGTCTGTGATATAAAGTCCCTTTTCCGCACGAGTAAACGCAACGTATGCCAAACGTCTTTCTTCTTCCATTCCTGCACGATCTTTTGTTTTCTTTGACGGAAAAATACCCTCGCTCATACCTGCAACAAAAACATAAGGAAATTCAAGTCCCTTTGCGGTATGAATAGTCATCATCTTTACGGAATTTGCGTTTTGTTTTACGTCTGCATTCGTATATAAAGCGATACTCTGCAAATAGTCCTCGGCTGTAAGCTCTTCTCCGTATGTAAACTCAAAGTCATTTATAGACTTTTTAAGCTCTGCCAGATTGTCAAGGCGGTCTTGTTCGCCCTCTGTTCTCAGATATTCCTCATATCCGCTGTCATTTAATAGCCTTGCAATAAAGTCGATAAGAGATAACTCTCTGTACTCTGTCGAATACTTCTCGATAAGCTCTACAAATTCCTTTGCTTTAGAGCCTTTGAATACATCGCTCTCCGCAAGATCGACAAGCGCAGAATACAAGGTACAATTATTTTGCAAAGCGTATTTTGTAATTATCTGCATTTTCGCTTTGCCTATATTGCGCTTAGGAACATTAACTATTCGTTTAAAAGACAGATCGTCTTTATACACCGCAAGGCGCAGATAAGACAAAACGTCTTTTATTTCTTTTCTCGCATAAAACTGAATACCGCTGTAAAGCGTATATACGATCTTATCTTTTATGAATACTTCTTCTATCGGTCTTGTAAGATAGTGCGCACGATACAGAATAGCAATATCGCTGTACTGTGCGCCGTTCTTTACAAGCTCTTTTATTGTATCTGCTATCCACTTTGCTTCAAGCTCGCTCGTTTTTGCGTGATTGTACTCAACAGGAATATCTCTGCCCTTCACCGACACAAGCTCTTTAGGTATTCGCTCGACATTATTCTTTATAAGAGAATTTGATACATCAAGAATATCTGTACTTGATCGGTAATTCTTATTTAGTATAATAGTTTTTGTATCTTTAAATTCCTTGTCAAAGTCGTTGATAAAGCGAATATTTGCGCCTCGCCAGGTGTATATGGTCTGATCGGGGTCGCCCACAACGAACAGATTATTGTGATATGCCGACAAAATTCTCACCAAAGAATACTGCTGAACATCAATGTCCTGAAATTCGTCAACCATAATATATTCAAGCCGTTTTTGCCATTTAAGCCTTATTTCGTTGTTGTCGCTGAGTATGAACAGTGAAAGATTGATAAGATCGTCATAATCTATGGCAAGCAACCGTCTTTGATAATAGACGAAAGCCCAGAATATTTTATCTGAGGTATCAAGCTCGGTTTTATACCTTTCGAGAGCCTTATTCATATCGCTGTCGATAAGGTATGTATAATAATCGGGGTACTTCTTGCATTTACAGTACCCGATATGATCTTTTATTCTTGCAATGGGAGCGTCACGCAGAGTAAAGCCGTTTTCCTCGTAAATATCCTTCAAAACTGCGTCTGTATCTTCGCTGTCGAGGATAACAAAAGATTGAGGATAATGTATATAATGACCGTCCTCTTTTAAAAGCGCAACGCAGAAGCCGTGAAACGTGCAGACATAACCGCAGTCGTTATCGCCTATAAGTCTGCGGATACGTTTTTTCATCTCGTTGGCGGCTTTATTCGTAAAGGTAACGCACATAATATTTGAGGGCATAACGCCTACTTCATTCACCAAAAAAGCAAATCTATGCGCCAGTGCTCTTGTTTTTCCCGAGCCTGCGCCTGCTATCACACGAACACAGCCGTCTATTGTTTCAACTGCGGCAAGCTGTTCTTCGTTTAAGTCTTTTAAAATATCCACAAAATCACCACCCTTTTTTTATTTAAGTATATCATACTATGTTACAATTAGCAATAATTCAATTCGCAATTCGCAATGCAGACCGTGCAAAAACCAACAAATAAGTTTTCGGTCAAGCATTTTTCAAAAGGCTTGGCGGCGAGTCGCCGCTGACCAAATCGCATTTGTACACATAAAAGCCGATACTATTTTGCTTGCGGGCAAAGAAATAATTCATTCTGTATGCAGACCGTGCAAAAACCAACAAATAAGTTTTCGGTCAAGCATTTTTCAAAAGGCTTGCGGGGTGCAGGGGTGCGGGTCTCCGGTGGAG
>JAFOMO010000073.1 GCA_017418905.1 Clostridia bacterium
AGAGCGTCATAAGTATTTGCAAGCGCAAACATAGTTGACGGGTCATTCGGTATGAGCTTATCTGCCTGAATGTATGCATCACGGGCTTTTTCGTAGTTCTTTGAATCGAAGTATATCATACCGTTCAGATACCACAGTCTGCCGCTGTTCTCCTGCTCTTTGAGTGCCTTTTCTGCATAGGGCAAAGCTTTTTCGGGATCGCTTCTTTGCTTTTCCCAGTAAACTGCGTTTACATAGTTATAGAAGAAATCATTCTCCTGAAACTTCTTCAGAAGCTCGGGGTCTGTTTCGTCACCGTTGTATATCCTGTATTGATAGTCTGTATAGCTCTGAGAATCATTCAACGCAAAGTAAGTAACGCACGTAAACAAGAGAACGTCTCCGTCAAGCTCGGGTTCGCTTTCATCTCTTCTCACAGCGTCTGCAAGCTCTCCTGCGATTTTTATAGCCTCTTCATTTTCGCCCTTTTTCAATGCTCCCACGCTGTAAAGCCACAGTGTTGTTACATCCTGCGGATCGCTCTCGTACATCTCTTTTGCAAGCTTGTAACTGTTTTCTCCGTCACCGAGTTCTACATAACAGTTGGCAAGAAGGCTTTTTATATCTTTAGAATCGGGCATACTCTCCGACGCTGATTTGAGTAATTGAAGCGCTTTATCCTGCTTTCTGATGTTCATAAGCATATTTGCGCATGACAGCTCGATCGACTCTTTCTCTTCATATGAAGCGGCTTCACCGTATTCTTTATACCATATAGAACGGAATCTCAGAACAGCCTCGCTTGTGCGGTCAAAGTGTCCTGCATTGTCCCATACATTAGACGAACCGAGTATTGCTGCTATATATTGTGTTGAAAGATCATTGGGGTACTGTTCGGCATTATCAAGCAGCTTACCGATACCCTCACTAAAGCTTATCTCGCTCGTTTCAAAGTCTGCAAGAACAGACGCAAGCGACATATACTTCGTATATTGATTCTCTTGCTCGGTGCTGATAAGAGTTCTGATCTCTTCGCTCTTTTTTTCTATCTGCTTCATTGTGGGGTATCCGTTTGTAAATACCTCGTCTGCAATACAGATAGCCACAAGCTCTTTTCTGTGTTCTGTATCTTCTATGGTGAGCTGTTCTTTTTGTTTGTACTTCTCAAGCATTAAAGGTGCCCACATATCAATGGTGCTTTCATCATAAGAAGTCACAAGATAGTTTCTCAGCGTGTCGGCATCTTCTCCGAGCATAGAAAAATACAGTAATACATTATCTGTTTTATATTCCTCTGGTACAGAATAGCTGCCCTGTTCGGCAAGCTCTTTCCAGGCTGTGCAATGTTCGCCTGCCTGCATATATGCACGCTCTGAGGCTACCATATCGCCTGTACCGAGAAACAGCAAGCCCTGTGCAAGGTATGTTTCAATATCCTTTGAGGCTGAGTCCGACACGGAATCGGGAATACCGCCCACAATCGAAAGCACAAGACCTATGCAGCCGGTAACAGCGGCAAATATTACCGAGCCTTTTCTCGGTTTTGAAGCGACAACTGCGCCCTTTTTCTTTTTAAGCAGCCGTTTGACGGCAAGCGAGAAGAAATATGCCTCTATAAATGCGCCTGCCGTTCTGTATGCGCAGGTGCTTATAAATGAAGTGTTATCTCCCAAAAATGTAACAAGCCATACAAGCTCCAGTACCGTTTCTGCGTTCAGCGCAAGCAAAACAAATATCAACGCAATGAAATTTCCGCCCTGCTTTTGTCTGTCCTCCGGAGAGTAAATATCTTTCAGCGGTATAAGCATAAGTATTGCTGTCACAAGCGTTATTACCATTGATATTATACCGAAAATGAATGTTTCCTTTGCAAAGGTATAATTGAGCTTTGGCAGTAAGAACCCTTCCGCCTGCCTTTCAATTGCAAGCAAGCCTAAAAAGGAAAGTATCTGCGGAATACGGTTTTTATCTGTGATCTGTTTTGCAGACAAGAACAAAACTGCCCCTGCCGCAAGCCAGCCTGCAATACCCAAAATCACATACAATGTGTTTGACATTGTATTCTGACGAGATAGTAATACAACAGACCGCAACAGGTACGGAAGAAGCTCTATACCGACAAAAGCCGCCAATAATGAGCCGCTTTCACTAAGGTTCAACAGCTTTCCTCCTCCGGGTACAAACGGCGAGGCAGTGTCATTCCGAGCTATCGGCGCATCCTTTTTCTTTACAAAGGGAAAAGGTTTATTCTTTTTTTTCGGGTTTTCCTGCTCTGCAACTACCGAGCCTGCGTCAAAAGAATTATCGCTCTGACCCGACAAG
>JAFOMO010000074.1 GCA_017418905.1 Clostridia bacterium
CTATGGATAAATTATTCAGTCTTGATAACAGATTATCTCTTTGTGCGGAGTTTGTGAGAAAAGGATCGAGAGTCACAGACGTTGGCAGCGATCACGCATATTTGCCTGTGTGGCTTGCAAAAAACGGATATATACGCTCCGCTATCGCAGTAGATATTCGCCCTCTGCCGCTGAAAAAGGGTGAGGAGAATATACAAAAATACAACTGTGCCGATATTGTAAATGTTCGTCTGAGTGACGGTCTTACAGAAATCGATAGCGATGAAACAGACGATATTGTAATGGCAGGCATGGGCGGCGAGCTTATTGCAGATATTATCTCTCGTACTCCGTGGCTTAAGAGCGATCGCTTTCATTTAATATTGCAGCCTATGACGAGAGGACACATTCTCAGAAAATATCTGAGCGAAAACGGGTATATAATAGAAAAAGAAAAAGCCTGCACAGAAAAGGGCAAAAATTATACGGTGATGTCGGTGTACTATAAAGGCGAGGCGCAGGAACAAAGCGAGATGTATTATTATATCGGTATGCTTGATGAAAACGATAAAGCTTCATACCCGTATATAAAAGATGTTCTTAAAAAATTAGGCTATAAATCAAATGGTCTGAGGCATAATAATGAGGACAGCACAAAAATTGATACACTGATAAATTCTATAAAAACAAAATTCGGAGTTGATGATAATGACAACAGTCAATGATATTTATACATATATAGACACCTTTGCACCCTTCTGTACAGCCGAAGGATACGACAATGTGGGCATACTTGCAGGCGATCCCGACAGGGAGGTCAAGCGTGCTGTGCTTGCGCTCGATATTACCCGTGACGTTGTAAGCGAGGCGGCGAGCTTAGGCGCACAGGTGATAGTCAGTCATCACCCCGTGATTTTTCAGCCGATAAAGCGTGTTTTGAAAAATACTGCGGTGTACGGCCTGATAAAAAATGATATTTCCGCAATTTGCGCACATACAAACCTTGATAAATCAACTGCGTTCGGAGTTAACACCGAGCTTGCACTTGCGGCAGGACTTGAAAATATCAAGGTGAGTGATGACAGCGAGTTTCTTTTTTTGGGGTACTCAAACTCTCTGAGTGCCGCCGCTTTTGCGGAGATATTAAAGACAGGCACAGACTGTAAGACTTTGCAGTACACTTGTACAAACAACAGGATAAATAAAGTCGGTCTTTGTTCGGGCGCAGGCGGCAGCGAGATATATGCGGCAGTTAAAAACGGGTGCGATGCATTTGTTACGGGCGAGATGAAGCACCACGAAATAATCTTTGCAAATGAGAATAATGTTTCCGTGTTTATTCTGGGACATTATAAGTCTGAGGACGTTGTGATTTCACCGCTTGCAGAAAAGCTGAGTACTGAGTTCCCCGAGATCGAATTTATAAAGTCACGGATTTTCAGTGACGGTATAATTTGTTAAAATGCACTAAAAGTAAAACCAATAGTTGAATATATTGACGTAATATGAGAAAATATTATTTAATTATTAATTTTCAACAAATGAATTGACTTTTATTTTTGTTTGATGTACAATAATTAATCAGTGGGCAAGTTTTACCTTGTTCACTGTATAACGATATTTGAAGAAAGGAGAAATGCGAGAAATGCCAACCTTTAACCAACTTGTTCGCAAGGGCAGAGAAGTTTCCGAGAAGAAAGCAAAGGCACCGGCACTTTTGAAGGGCTGGAACTCCAAGAAGCGCAGAGCTATAGATCAGAGCTCACCGCAGAAGAGAGGCGTTTGCACAGCTGTTAAGACAGCTACACCTAAGAAGCCTAACTCAGCTTTGAGAAAGATTGCAAGAGTAAGACTTTCAAACGGCATCGAGGTAAGCTCATACATTCCCGGTGTAGGTCACAATCTTCAGGAGCACAGCGTTGTTTTGATTCGCGGCGGCCGTGTTAAGGACCTCCCCGGTGTTCGTTACCACATTATCCGCGGCACATTAGACGCACAGGGCGTTGCTAAGCGTATGCAGGCACGTTCCAAGTATGGCGCAAAGCGTCCAAAGGCAGGTAAGTAAAAGGAAAGACAAATTTCTGAACTAAGTACTTAAAATTTAAGTGTTAGAATAATTAGTTGCTCAATACGGAGCGTTTATATATACCTCTGTATTGGCGGCGGGAGTTTGTCACTTTCGAGTACCTATGAGATCATTATAATTATGAAGGAGGGAAGTAAAATGCCAAGAAGAGGTCAGATTGCTAAGAGAGATGTTTTAGCAGATCCTATTTACAATTCAAAGCTTGTAACACGTCTTATCAACAACATCATGTATGACGGTAAGAAGGGCGTTGCTCAGAAAATCGTTTATGGTGCATTCGATATAGTTCAGACAAAGACAGGCAGAGATCCACTCGAGGTTTTTGAAGAGGCTATGGAAAACGTAATGCCTGTTTTAGAGACAAAAACACGTCGTGTCGGCGGCGCCAACTATCAGGTGCCTATGGAGGTAAGACCGGAAAGACGTCAGACATTGGGTCTTCGCTGGATCTCCAAATACTCCAGACTTCGTTCTGAGAGAACAATGAAAGAAAGACTTGCTGCAGAGATACTTGACGCTATAAACGGTGCAGGCGGCGCTGCTAAGAAGCGTGACGATACACACAAGATGGCAGAAGCAAACAAGGCTTTCGCACATTTCAGATGGTAATAAGGAACCGTCACGAAATAACTTGCACTTTCATGCTCGTCTAATTTGCCCTGCGTGTCGTTACAATACCTTGAAATACGTCAGTATTCCTGCGGTATTGTGCCTAACACGGAACAAATTATTCTTCGCCTGAATTGCACAACTTATTTCTTGACAATTCCTAAGATTTATAGGAGGATACTATGCCAAGAGAAGTTTCACTTGAAAAAACTCGTAATATCGGCATCATGGCACACATCGACGCCGGTAAAACAACGACAACAGAGCGTATCCTATTCTATACAGGTATCAACCATAAGATTGGTGAAACACATGAGGGTGCTTCAACAATGGACTGGATGGCACAGGAGAAGGAGAGAGGTATTACAATTACCTCTGCTGCTACTACCTGTTATTGGCAGGGCTCCGAGCACCAGTACGACAAGCACCGTATCAATATAATTGACACACCGGGTCACGTTGACTTTACAGTAGAGGTTGAGCGTTCACTTCGAGTTCTCGACGGTTCTGTAACAGTTCTTTGTGCAAAGGGCGGTGTTGAGCCACAGTCTGAGACTGTATGGCGTCAGGCTGACAACTACAAAGTTCCCCGTATGGTATATGTCAACAAAATGGACATCATGGGTGCAGACTTCTATAGAGTTGTTCAGATGATGAAGGATCGCTTAAAATGCAACGCTGTTCCGATTCAGCTTCCTATCGGTTCAGAAGACACCTTTAAGGGTATTATAGACCTTGTAACCATGAAGGCTGAGATCTACTATGACGATCTCGGTAAGGATATGAGAGAGGAAGAGATCCCCGA
>JAFOMO010000075.1 GCA_017418905.1 Clostridia bacterium
ATGCCCCTAAGTACGATTTTGAACAAAAGTCACCCCGCCGCTCCAAGGCGGCGCAGTAAGGCTTGACATAGAAGAACACTACTTTTTGCACACTCTGAATGGAAAATGGAAAGTTTTAAGTTGAGAGTGGAAAGTTGAAAGTGGAAAGTGGAAAGTGGAAATATCGGATACTTAACTCTCAACTCTTAACTCTCAACTCTCAAAACCTCACACTCCACAATATATATATAATAAAAAATCGGAAAGAAAAAAGTGAACGGCGAAAGTATGAAATCCGAAAACGTATTATCGTATTAATCGGTAAACAAAGGAGATCGTTCAATGGATGAAAATTACGAGAAAGGCAAAGGGAAGAAGTTCCCTTATAATAACCGACAGTTAAGCTGGATGGACTTTAACACAAGAGTTATTGAAGAAGCCTTTGAAAAAGAGAATCCGATAATGGAGAGAGTCAAGTTTTTGGCGATAACAGCCTCTAATCTTGACGAATTTATGATGGTTCGTGTTGCAGGCGTTATAGACCAGATGGAACACGGAGTAAAAAACTCCGATCTTTCGGGGCTTACACCGAAACAATTATATAACCGTTTGTCGGAGAAAATTCATAGCTTTTCAGAGCAGCAGTACAATTGTCTTAACAGATCAATTTTGCCGGTGCTGAAAAAGCATGACATATACATAAAAAAGATAAGCGAGTTAAACGAAGAACAAAAAGCCTTTTGCGACAAATATTTTGACAAGGTAATATTCCCCGTATTAACGCCGCTTGCAGTTGACCCGAGCAGACCTTTTCCGCTTCTGCTCAACAAAAGTCTGAATCTTGCCGTAAGACTGATGAACGACGACAAAGAAACATTTTTTGCCGTAATGCAGGTACCGTCCGTACTGCCGAGATTTATCGAGCTGCCCGCAAAAGGGGAGAGGGACTTTGTTTTGCTTGAAAACATAATAATCTCACGTCTTGACGAGCTGTTTGAGCTGTTCAAGATAAAGGCTTGCTGTCCGTTTCGTATAACGAGGGATTCAGATCTCGATATAGACGAGGATACAGACAATCTTATGACCGAGATAGAGAAGTCTATCAAGCAGAGAAGACGAGGAAAGCCTATCAGACTTGAAATAAAGGATAAGTGCGACAAACAACTCAGAAAATTTCTTGTAGAAATGCTGGGCGTTGACGAAAGCGAGATATACCCCTGTCGCGGACCTCTCGATCTTACGTTCTTGTCGAAATTCGGAGGTATAAAAGGCTGTGAAAAGCTTCTCTTCAAGCCGATAAAGCCCGTAGATCCGCCGCCTGATTTTTACGGCTATGACGATATATTCGAGGCTATCAGAGAAAAAGACAGGTTTGTGCACCACCCGTATGACAGCTTTGACTGCGTAGTGCGTTTTGTGCGTGACGCCGCAAAGGACGAAAAGGTTCTTGCGATAAAACAGACGCTTTACAGAGTAAGCGGAAACTCACCTGTTGTTGACGCACTTATAAAAGCTGCAGAGAACGGCAAGCAGGTCACTGTGCTTGTAGAGCTTAAAGCTCGCTTTGACGAAGAAAACAATATCGCATGGGCGAGAAAGCTTGAAAAAGCAGGCTGCCATGTAATATACGGTCTTAGCGGCTTGAAAACTCACTGTAAAATATGCCTGGTAGTTCGCAGTGAAGATGACGGTATTCGCAGGTATCTTCATATGGGTACGGGAAACTACAACGACAGTACCGCAAGATTTTATACAGATATGGGTCTGTTCACCTGTAAAGAGGAGTACGGCGAGGACGCATCTTCTCTGTTCAATGTACTCACGGGCTATTCTTTGCCGCCGCAGTATAATAAATTCGTAGTCGCTCCTCACGGAATGAGAACATTCTTTGAGGATAAGATCAGACAAGAGATAGAAAACGCAAAGAACGGCTTGCCTTCGGGTATTACGGTTAAGATAAACGCACTTGTCGATCCTGCTATTATACAGCTTTTGTATAATGCGTCTATGGCTAATGTTCCCGTTAAGCTGATCGTAAGAGGTATATGCTGCCTTATACCGGGAATTGAAGGAGTCAGCACAAATATAACTGTTCACAGCATAGTAGGTCAGCTATTGGAGCACAGCAGAATGTTCAAGTTTGAAAACGGCGGCAGACCCGAAATGTATTTAGGTTCAGCCGACTGGATGCCGAGAAATCTTGACAGACGAGTAGAGCTTGTTTTCCCCGTTGAGGACGAAGAGATATACAAACGCTGTGACGATATTTTGAATGTATTGTGGCATGATAATATAAACACAAGAATACAGCTTTCAGATACAACTTATGTAATGGCAGACAAGCGAGGGAAAAAGCATTTGAATTGTCAAACTGAGTTTTCTCAGCTAACACGTAAAGCATTGCTTCACAAAGTCGATCAAGCGGCACAAAATGAAGTGAAACAAGAAAGCCGCTGAAAATGGAAAATGTAAAATTATTTCGGTGAATAATTCGATTTTCAAAAAATATAGACTGCGTAAATGAAAATGTGGAATGTTGAGAAAAAACTCAGCACTCCACATTTTTTTTGTATTATAGATCACTCCAAATTTAGCTCTGAGCTTTGAGCTGCAATTTCACTTTCAGCTTTTAGTCGAATAGTGATTTCTCCGCTTGTAAGTGTCTCAATAGAGCCGTTGTCAAGCATTACGATAAGACCGCCGTTTTCATCAATGTCTTTTGCTGTTCCCGTGCATTTGATGTTATTCTTGTAGAAATCAATGCGCTTACCTATTATCATAGAATACCTTCTGTAATCGTCAATATAAGAGTGGTTTCTCAGATCGTCTGTCAGTGTCATCATCTCGTCTGCGACTGCTGCAATCAGCCTGTTTCTCGAAAGCTCTTTAACATTCAGAACTCCTGCTCTGTCTTTAATATCATCAGGAAAATCAGAGTACATCATATTTATACCGATACCGATAATAATATTGTGCGTTGTTCCCGATTCAAAGTCGGACACAGCCTCGGTAAGTATGCCGCATATTTTACGGTTATCAAGATAAACGTCATTTACCCATTTGATCTGAGGGCGTTTGTCGGTATTCTTTACTATCGCTCTTACAACAGCAACTGCGGCGGCAGTTGTAACAGAAACTGCGTCCGTAATGTCAAGCTCGGTATGATACACAAAGCTCATATAAATTCCCTTGTCGTTGGGCGAATAAAAACTCCTTCCGAGCCGTCCTCTGCCTGCTGTCTGTTCGTTAGCTATGATAAGACTGTTTTCCGTCAAGCCCTGCGCTGTCATTCGTTTAGCCTCGTTGTTGGTAGAGTCGGTAGTTTTCAGTATAACAAGCTTTAACTGCTTTGCTTTTTCTGTCATGTATCCGTATATTTTGTCACTTGATAAAACATCATTATCTGCATAAAATTTGTAACCTCTGTTGCTCACTGATGAAATGTTGTATCCGTCTTGTTTCAGCTTGTTCACGGCTTTCCATACTGAGTTTCTCGATACTCCGAAACTCTGCGCAAGCGTTTGACCCGAAATATATTCTTCGCTGTGCTCTTCAAAAAATGCAAGCAGATCTTCTCTTAAAGACATTAAAAACAACTCCTCTCTGCTCTTAGGAACTGTTCATCAATAACTTTTCATTTCTTCACAGTTCCTTAATAAAAAAACAGGACAGCATATGCCGCCCTGCGTGAGTAATTATTATTACCCTCAAACTATAATTATTATACTACTGTTCGACAGATATGTCAATATATTATTAAGAGTTTTTTAACAAATACATCATATATATCATAAAAGAATTATCCCCGGAAATAATGATTCTCTGCTTTCTTGATAAGATCTTCAAGATACTCTATTACGTCGTCATCCTTGATCAGCATATTTTTTATTTTAAGATATTCTATAAAGTTTAAAACGGTATTGAATATGCTTGCCTCTTTCATACTTATCTGGAGCATAGAGTCCTTTTTAATCTGTCTGAAAGAAACAGCAAAGTCATCGACAGACCAGTAGCACTGCATATTGTTTAAAAGATTTAGCGGTTCTTTTATTATGTAGTATGAGATCATTCCTTGTTTTTGCAGAATGACCATACGCTTTAAAATCTGTATGCGAAATTCATAGCTGAGAGCATTATAATACATCTCGGGAAATTCTCCCACTCTGCCTGTTTTCAGAAACAGTTCGATCCCGTCTTTAGTACAGCAGCTTATAATTTTTTCTACATACAAACCGCTTTCTGTTTGCTCAAGACCGTTCCAGTCGCCGTTTTGTCTTATCAGCGTATCAATGATATACTGTTTTGCAGGAAAGTCGCATAGTGTTTCGTTCAGACTTTTTCTGTCACAGCATGGTGCAATGCAGGGCTGTTCAAAAATAGAGCCGATCTTTGTGCCCTGTACAATAAGCTGCATAGAACCTATATCGAGCGCATAGTTAGACTCTTCGATAAGACGGCTGCAATTCTTTTTTATAGAATCAAATTCTTCCGAAATAAAGTCAACGAACTTAGGGTATCGGGAGAAAAACCCCCTTGTCATATCACTGTTGAATGTTACCATACACCCACAAGCGATAATAACATTCGGCAAGAGAGCAGAAGAGCTTAAAAAGCTGCTTAATATCTCGTAATGGTAATATACGTTATAATTTTTCAGAGCAAACGATTGTGTGATGATGTTTTCCAAAGCCTCTAAATTAAGATAGCTTTTCTCGATATTTTTCTCAAAGCATATTATCTGATCTACAGTTACATCTGCGCCGCTGAGAAGCGGTATAAGCATTTCCTGTACTTTTGTATGAGTCGGCTGCATCAATATCATTATCCTATCAGACGAAGAGTCTGATTTTGCCGCATTATACAGCATACGAACAATATAAGAAAGAAGCGCCTGCTGAGATTTGATGATTGTAGATTCGTCCTCCTGAGTGAAATCAGCGGTGTCGCTTTCTTTTTGAAAATTGTATTTCGGATCGAGAAGATCGTTTACATCTGCAAGGCTGTTCATCATTTTGCACATATATTTATAGCTGTTTACAATATCTTCTCCCATAACGGATTTATCATATTCGTCAAGCAAATGCTCCTTTTCGGCAGCGGACATACATAATGCGTTTGCTATGTTTTTTACTATTTTATCGTTAGCCGGCTTTCTGTCGCCGGTCGTGTATCGAAAGAGCGTTACTCTGTCAATTCCGACTTGTTTGGCAAGCTTTGGCAGACTTACTTCATTTTCTTTAATATAGCTGCCTAAATATTCGGAAAAACTCATCATACTACCTCCAGTCGCTTTTATCATCAAACGCACAATACATATTAAAATAGTCAATATTACATAAAAGTATTAATATATATCCTTGCATATGTGATAAATATAACTATTATTATAACATAAATAGACTAAAAATAATTCTAAATGAGAAATATATATTTTTATTCTGTTATTATTGACAAAATATAATATAATTATCAACGACAAATACATATAGAATTGCAATTGTGTGAATGTTTCCGTATTTGTTACCGATATTTATTTACACAGTTCCAAACAAAGAACTTGATTTTTGTTATTATATGTATTATAATCGTATCGACAAGAAAATACATTTAAATTATACATATTGAAATAGCCGGTATTTTGTTGCCTTGTTTGTTACCAACTTTTATTAATGCAATTCGCATTTATTAACTGGATTTTTTTTCATATATATAGTATAATTTATAATGCAATATATTGATAAAGAGTTTTTCTTCCTTTATGATAAATGTACAACGCTAAAGGGTGCGATTTTTCTCCACGGGTCGCACCCTTTAGCATTTTTTATCTTTTCTATATATAATACAAAAGGGCACATCCGATTAAGGAAGTGTCCTTTTGTATTATATTAAGGAACTGTTGGGAAATAAGTTGAACAATTTAGACGCAGGATAATTTGTTCTGTGTTAGGCACAACACCGCAGGAATACTGACGTATTTCAAGGTGTTGTAACGACACACAGGGCAAATTAGACAAGTATAAATGTTCA
>JAFOMO010000076.1 GCA_017418905.1 Clostridia bacterium
AATTCAGACTGTGCAAAAAGTAGTGTTCTTCTATGTCAAGCCTTACTGCGCCGCCTTGGAGCGGCGGGGCGACTTTTGCCTAAAATCATACTTAGGGGCATTTTCTGCCAAAATGCCCCTCTTCCAAAAACAGTCCGCAGGACTGTTTTTGAAATTCACCCCTAAAAGGGCTGGAGTGCGCCTGCGGCGATTGTGGGGACGCTGTCCCCACACCCCTGCAAGCCTTTTGAAAAAGGCGTGACCGAAAACATATTTGTTGGTTTTTGCACGGTCTGAATTCCTAATTCAACAACCGTGTGTTGTCTGCTGTTTTTATTTGATTTTTTTATAAATGTGTGTTATAATAACAATAACTGTACTGTGAGGTGAATATCGTGCCGAAATTAACAAAAAGCCAGCAAAAAGTATATGACTATCTTGTAGGAAGAACAGACGACGGCGCAGCACCGTCTGTAAGAGAAATTTGCGATGCAACGGGCTTTAAATCTACTTCAACGGTACACGCACACTTAAATACTCTTGAAAAGCTGGGGCTTATAAGCAGAAAATCAGGCTGTACTCGTGCAATAAGAGTTTTGAACCAAGATAAACCGCCCAAAACTGCTGCTGTGCCGATAATAGGCACTGTCACGGCAGGACTTCCGATTTATGCTTATGAAGATTATTTAGGATATGTTGCGGTTGACGAGAGTCTGAAAAGAGGAAGAGAACTGTTTGCCTTGAAGGTAAAGGGAGACAGTATGATAAACGCAGGCATATTAAACGGCGATACGGCAGTATTTGTAAGACAGTCTGCTGCCGAAAACGGTGATATTGTCGCAGCTCTTCTCGGTGATGAGGCGACTGTCAAGCGGTTTTACAGAGAAGAAAACGGTATAAGACTTCAGCCCGAAAATTCTTTGTATGAGCCTATAATTTCGGATGATGTACAGATACTCGGAAAGATAGTGACCTTAGTGCGCAATTACGAGTGATTTTTTGGAATTTCAGATCATACGCACTAATAGAAGGAGTAAATAATGGCTAAGAATGTGACCATAGACGGCAAAAATGTAGAAATAGAAAGAAAGTTTCTGATAAAAATGCCCGATATACAAAAGCTTCGGAAAATGGATAATTACAGCGAGTCTTATATCGAGCAGATATATATATCACAGACAGGAGATTTTGAAGGCAGCAGAATACGCTTCAGAAAATACGATAACGGTAAATGCGTGTACTTCAAAACACATAAAGAAGATATTACCGGAATTACAAGATTTGAAGAGGAAAAAGAGATCACACAAGAGGAGTATAAGAGCCTTTCAAAGCTTAAATTGGAGGGTTCGAGAGCAATAAACAAAACTCGCTGCTGCTTCGATTATATGGGCTTGACTGTCGAAATTGATATATACGATTTCTGCTCGGATAAAGCTACTCTTGAAATAGAGCTTGAAAGCGAAGATCAGCAGTATTTTATACCGCCGTTTATAGAGGTGATCGCAGAGGTCTCCGGAATAGAAAAATACAGAAATTATTCTCTTGCAATGGGTGAAAATCTGTAATTATTTGTAACTTTTCAAATTTGGTAAAGTATTATTCTTAATTTGTTCACCACAAAAACTCTATGATAAATTATAATTTGCCTAAAGGAGGAAGATAATATGAGCGCAGGAAAAATAATGGTTGTAGATGATGATACAAATATATGTGAAATATTGAGATTGTATCTTGAAAAAGAAGATTTTCAAGTGGTAATTGCAAATACCGGCAACGATGCTTTAAGACTTTTTGAATCGGAACGCCCCGATTTTGTACTGCTTGATATTATGCTGCCCGGTCTTGACGGCTGGCAGGTTTGCAGGGAGATCAGAAAGCAGTCGCAGTGTCCTATTATTATGATAACAGCTAAGGGAGAAACATTCGACACAGTTCTCGGTCTGGAGCTTGGCGCAGACGATTATATTACAAAACCCTTTGAATCAAAGGTAGTTGTTGCCCGTATACGTGCGGTACTCAGACGTACCGGACAGCCGAGCTCAATGCCCATAAAAGAAGTAAAGTGGGATAAACTCTCTATTAACCTTACAAATTACGAGCTGAGAGTTGACGGCAAGCAGATCGACACTCCGCCGAAGGAAATGGAGCTTATTTATCACCTTGCAAGCAACCCGAACAGGGTGTTTACAAGAGATCAGCTCCTCGATGAGGTCTGGGGCTTTGATTATTACGGCGATTCGAGAACGGTTGACGTTCATATAAAGCGTTTGAGAGAAAAGCTTGAAGGCGTTTCCGATAAATGGGTGCTGAAAACCGTTTGGGGCGTAGGATATAAATTTGAAGTCAAGGAGACCGACGGCGGACGTTCGGCTTTGTAACGGTATGAAAAAAAGACAGACTATCTTTAAAAAATATCTGATGATAAGTATGCTTGTAATATTTGTGGGCTTTACTGTTCTCGGAGTTATGATAGTATTTTTTGCAACGCAGAACTGGCAGACAGAACGCTGGGAAACTTTGCAAAATAACGCTTTGACCATTTCTTCGGCAGTAAGCGAGTATGCAGATATAGGTGCAGGCGAGATCTCATTCGGTGAGCCGGGCGGCGAGATAATAAGGTTAACTATGAGTACGCTCTCTACTGGGCTTAATTCAGATATACTTATCACCGATAAGCAGGGCAATATTGTTTTGTACTCCGATAATTCTGTCGGTATTGATACGAACAAAACGATAAGCGAAGATTATGTTAAACGTGCAATGACCGATACCATATATGAAATGTCCGACCTGGCAGGCTTTTACGGCGATAATTTTTATATTGTCGGAGTTCCTGTGCAGGGCGTTACGGAATCGGGAATAGAGCCGATCGGAACCGTATTTGTAACAAGCAGTGCGTCGCACTACAAAGACTATGTTATTACCATAGTAAAAATATTCTGCTCTGCAGGAATAGTTATATTTGCGCTGATATTCAGCTTTGTCGGAATTTTTTCATATCAGCTCACAAAGCCTCTTCAGCAAATGGCAAAGGCTGCAAAGGCTTTCGGAAACGGTGATTTTTCCAAAAGAGTAAAGGCAGACGGCAACGACGAAATAGGCGATCTTGCAAGAGCGTTTAATACAATGGCAGACTCTCTTGCGGCGTCTGAGGGTATGAGAAGAAGCTTCATTGCGAATGTGTCGCACG
>JAFOMO010000006.1 GCA_017418905.1 Clostridia bacterium
ATGAATACCAACCCCGATGGTTCTATCTATGAGTTTGAAGAGAAACCGGCTCACCCGAAGAGTACAAACGCTTCAATGGGTATTTATGTATTTAGCTGGAACAAGCTCAGAAAGTACCTCATTCTTGACGCACAAGACCCCAATAGCTCAAACGATTTCGGCAAGAACGTATTGCCTGCAATGCTTGAAAACGGTGAGAAAATGTTTGCTTATCCGTTTGAGGGATACTGGAAAGACGTTGGTACTATCGACAGCCTTTGGGAGGCTAATATGGATCTGCTCGATCCTAAAACAAAGCTTGATCTTACTGAGAAGAAGAACAAGATCTATTCCCGCAACCCCATGCTGCCGCCGCATTTTGTTGCAGAATGTGCAGATATTCAGAACTCCATGATCGCAGACGGCTGTAATGTATATGGTTCTCTCGAATTTTCAATGCTTTTCCACGGCGTAACAGTCAAAGAGGGTGCTGTTATCACAGACTCTATCTTGTTCCCTGGCGTTGTTGTAGAAGAGGGCGCACAAGTAAACTTTGCTATTGTTGCAGAGGGCACTGTTATAGGCAAAAATGCCGTAGTAGGTGCAAAGCCCGAAGAGGTTGAAAACCGTGACGACTGGGGCATTACCGTTATAGGCGAAAATCTCACCATAGGCGAGGGTGCTGTCGTAGCACCGAAGGCTATGATCGACGAAGATATTAAGGGGGTGAAGTAATGGCAGGCAGAAATATGGCAGGAATACTGCTTACAAACTTTCAGGATTCTTACATTCCCGAGCTTACCACGCTGAGAACATTCAGCTCCATTCCTTTCGGCGCTAAGTACAGACTTATAGATTTCTCGCTTTCCAATATGGTCAACTCGGGTATCAGCAAGATAGGTGTTGTTACAAAGAATAATTATTTGTCGCTTATGGATCATATCGGTTCGGGCAAGGCGTGGAACTTGTCAAGAAGAAGAGGAGGTCTTACTTTCTTACCTCCTTTTGAGAATACGGGCGATAAGTACAACAACTTTGTACAGACGATCGATTCTATCAGAGATTTTATCAATAACTGCTATGAGGATTATCTGCTTATTTCAAGCTCAATGAATGTTGTTAACATTGACTATCAGCAGATGTTCAATGCTCATCTGAAGAACAACGCAGATATTACTATCTGCTGCCATACAGCACCGTTAAATAAGAACAATGCCGCCGAGAACCTGGTTCTCTCTCTTGACTCTAACCGCAGGGTATCCGAGGTGCTTATAAATCCGAGAGGTGTTGACACAACAGTATGTATGATAAAAACAGCTATCATGAAAAAGGAATTTTTGCTTGATGTTGTTGACGATTGCCTGAGCCGCAGTAAGTATGATTTTGCAAGAGATGTTATACAGCCTTGTGTTAAACAGTATAATGTTTACGGCTATGAGGTTACAAGCTACTGTGCAGATATAGATTCCATTCAGAAGTACTTCAAGGCTAATATGGATCTTCTCAATCCGGACGTAAGAGCCGATCTGTTTAATATGAGAAATCCCATATATACAAAGGTAAGAGATGATATGCCTACAAAGTACGGTCTTGACAGCAAGGTCAAGAACTCTCTTATCAGCCCGGGCTGTGTTATAGAGGGCGAGGTTGAAAACAGCATTATATTCAAGGGCGTGCGCATTGCAAAGGGCGCAAAGGTGTCTAACTGCATTATCATGCAGGACTGCAATATCGGAGAAGATACGACCCTGAACTATGTTGTATGCGATAAAGACGTTGTAGTAAACCCGAAACGTATGCTTTGCGGAATAGATTCTTATCCCGTTTGCATTTCAAAGAAAAGTGTAGTATAATATATATGGTGATTCGCAAAGTCCGATAAACGGGCTTTCGGGTCACTTACAGGGTTTGCTTTTGTGAATCCAAGCCAAGCAGATAATATGTCTGAATTTAGGAGGTAATAAAAAATGAAAGTATTGTTTTGTACCAGCGAAGCAAAGCCTTTTGCCGCTTCGGGCGG
>JAFOMO010000077.1 GCA_017418905.1 Clostridia bacterium
ACTATATGTTCGGTATTAAACGGCTGCGGAGCAGATACAGTATCAGTTGAGTGGTTTTCTGTATTATTATCCAATGCGATCTCTCCCAATAATTTTTTTTAACTATTATCTATTATACAATCGATCACTTCTTTTTACAAGACAATTATTTGTAAACTAAAGTTTAATTTTTTTTAAATATCAAAATCTCTCTTTACAAAAGCAGAAATATGGTATATAATATATAAAAATAATAATTATCATTTTATGATTATTAGTTAACAATTTATTATTATTTTGTTCGCTTATTTTTGTTTTATTTATGGTTTTTGAGTATAATAGGGGTTTAATAATAATGAAAGCTCATAATTATTCGAGGAAAAGACAGGCTATTTGCGAATTGCTGATGTCTACCCGAGAACATCCGAGTGCAGAATGGATATATAATAAGCTTAAACCGGAATATCCCGATCTGAGTTTAGGCACTGTTTACAGAAATCTTAAGCTTCTTGAAAGCGATGGGGTCATACATTCCGTTACGGTACTTGACGGAATTGAAAGATATGACGCAGTGACCGATAGTCATGCACATTTTGTTTGCAGATACTGCGGAAAAATAGATGATGTTCATATTCCGCACAATTTTAACAGTCTGCATGAGAGCTTGGGTGTTGAAGTGAAGAAAGTACCGGGAATAGGCGAGATAGAATATTCAAATATCATTTACTACGGCAAATGTGATGAGTGTATCAATAAATAAAGAATGATTTTTGTATTATTTGCAGCGAGCGTATTTCTTGCTGTATGATTATAAGGAACTGTGTAGGAATAAGTTGTGCAATTTAGGCGCAGAATAATTTGTTCTGTGTTAGGCACAATGCCGCAGGAATACTGTCGTATTTCAAGGTATTGCAACGACACGCAGGACGAATTAGGCAAGCATAAATGCACAAGTTGTTTCTGCACAGTTCCTAAATGAGTAAAAAACGGAGGTTTTTGTTATGGCAAAGTTTGTATGCACTATTTGCGGCTATATTTATGAGGGCGACGCAGCTCCAGAGGTATGTCCTATCTGTAAGGCTCCCGCAGCTAAGTTCAACCGCATTGAGGGCGAGGTTTCTTATGCTACTGTTCACATTGTAGGTGAGGGCGGCAAAGGCAAGGTTGAAGATGATGTATATCAGGAGCTCGTTAACAACTTTAACGGCGAGTGCAGCGAGGTAGGTATGTATCTTGCAATGGCAAGAGTTGCAGACAGAGAGGGTTATCCCGAGGTTTCAGAGGCATTCAAGAGATATGCTTTTGAAGAGGCAGAGCATGCAGCTAAGTTTGCAGAGCTGCTGGGCGAGGTTCTCACAGATTCCACAGAGAAGAATTTGCAGATGAGAGCAGATGCAGAGGCAGGAGCATGCGCAGGTAAGTTTGAGCTTGCAAAGCGTGCAAAGCAGCTCGGATATGACGCTATTCACGATACTGTTCACGAAATGGCTAAGGACGAAGCAAGACACGGCGCAGGCTTCGCAGGCTTGCTTAAGAGATATTTCGGTAAGTAATTCTTTTTTTATTTATCGCTGATTACGCAGAGTGTGCTTGTGCATACTCTGCTTTTTTTGATACACAAAAATTGCTTTTTGTTATTGATTTATTAATACTATTTTGTTATAATATGAATGTATTTAAGTTATGCGAGGAGTTTTGATACATATGAACGGCACAGCACAAAGAAATATTAAGTTAACTGCGGATAGTACCTGCGATATGTCCCCCGAAATGTGTGAAAAATATGGTGTGGAATTAATACCGCTGCATATTGTTTATGATAACGAAAGCTATGATGACGGAGTAAACATTTTTCCGCAGGATATTTTGAACAGATATAAGACCGATAAACAGCTTCCGAAAACCTCTGCTGTATCCATAGGCGAGTATATGAAGGTATTTGGAAGATATACAAAAGAGGGTTATTCTGTCTTGCATATAAGTCTGGGTTCATCAATATCTTCTTCACATCAGAACAGCGTAATGGCTGCGTCTGAATTTGATAACGTATATTCCGTAGATTCACAGAATCTCTCGTGCGGCCAGGCTTTCATAGTTCTTAAAGCCTATGACCTTATTACAACCACACAGCTTGATGTTTCCGAAATAGCCGAAGAGTTAAAACGCTTTGCAGCAACTGTTCGTGCAAGCTTTGTTCTTGACAGCTTGGAATTTCTGCGTGCAGGCGGACGCTGTTCCACACTGGCAATGCTTGGAGCAAATCTGCTCAATATAAAGCCCTGCATTGAGATAAATACCTCTGATGGTTCTTCAATGACGCTCGGACGCAAATACAGAGGAAAATTTGATAAAGTCATTTTTGAGTATATCAGAGAAAAGCTTTCTCAGTATTCCGAGTTCGATACCGATAGACTGATAATAGTATGCAGCGATGTTTCGCAGGAAATGATCGACGAGGCATACAGAATAATAAGCGATCTCGGAATTTTCAAGGAAATATTGATTTTCCACCCGGGCTGTACTATTACAAGTCACTGCGGTTCGGGTGCGCTGGGAATATTTTTCGCAACGCTGTAACAAAATCATATGTTTTTGCCGTCGGGTAACTCCGACGGTTTTTTGTTCAAAAAAGAAATTGTAAATTTTTGTTAAATCAGATGAAATTGTAAATAATATGTGTTATAATAATCTGAGGACTATTTTTAACATTATTTTATAATTACCGAAACACAGGAGGTTTTCTTTGATGGGAGCAAAATTAGACAATCCTACCAAAAACGAACATTATTGGTATAAAGCCTTTTTGCTGGGACTGTTTTTGTCGGCAGCATTCTTTATACCGTATATTGTGATAGGTCACGGATATTTTTTGTATTACGGTGACTTTAATGTTCAGCAGGTGCCTTTTTACCAAATGGTTCACGACGCAATACGCAGCGGAAACTGGAACTGGTCAACTACTACCGATCTCGGTTCCAATATAGTCGGTTCGTATTCGTTCTATCTTTTGGGTAGTCCGTTTTTCTGGCTTACGCTGCCTTTTCCGAGCAAATTTGTTCCCTATATGATGGGACCTCTGCTTATTTTGAAATTCGGAACAGCGTCGCTTACGGGTTATATTTATCTGAGAAGATACACAAGAGATAAAAACATTGCCGTATTGGGCGGTATAATGTATGCGTTTTCGGGCTTTTCGGTATATAACGTATTTTTCAATCATTTCCACGAGGCAATAGTGTTTTTTCCGCTTCTTCTTGCGGCAATTGATGAATTTATGGAAACAAAGCGCAAGGGCGTTGTTGCGCTTGCCGTTTTTGCCTGCTGTCTGGTAAATTATTATTTTTTTGTGGGTATGGTAGCATTTGTTATCATATACTGGTTCTTGAGAATGTATCTGAATTGCTGGAAGCTCACAGCAAAGGATTTCTTGGTTCTTGCATTTGAGGTAGTTATCGGATTTGCCGCAACGTCAATAATACTTATACCCACAGTATTGTTTGTGGTACAAAATCCTCGTGTAAACGATGCGCCGCAGGGCTGGGGAGCACTTCTCTATTCATCTGAGCAGAGATATTTGCATATAATTACTTCTATGTTCTTTCCGCCTGATATTCCTGCAAGACCTAACTTTACACCCGATTCCAACTCAAAGTGGGCGTCTGTTGCCGCTTGGCTGCCGCTGTTCGGTATGACGGGCGTTATCGGATTCCTTATGACAAAGGATAAGGGTTGGCTGAGAAAGCTATTGCCGTTTTTGCTTTTTGCAACAATGGTGCCGATAGTCAACAGCATTTTCCAGATGTTTGTTATGACGTATTATGCACGCTGGTTCTATATGCTTACTCTTATGATGGCACTTGCCACAGTGCAGGCAATAGAGAATACTCAAACAATGTGGAAAAAGGCTATCAAAACAACTACTTTTATTACAATGTGCCTTGCATTGGGAATAGGTATTATGCCCAACGGTAAAGATACAGACGATACAAGAATATTCAATATTGTAGGTCTTGAAAGCTATCCCGAGCGTTTTTGGATATATGTAGCTGTTTCGCTGCTGTCACTTGCTTTGGTTACTATCCTCATTCGTACACTTAAAAAAGAAAAGAAAAAGTTCTTTATAAAAGCAGGTGCGTGTCTGGGTCTAATAGCTGTTATGTATTCGGCTTATATTATCGGCTTGGGCAAAAGTCACAGCTATGATGTAGATGATTTTATTATTCCTTATGTACTCAACAATGGTGAAGATGTAAACGTTGACGACGATCTGCAAAATGTGCGTTCCGATTTTTACGAGTGTATGGATAATGTCGGTATGTTCTGGCAGATACCGAATATACAGGCATTTCAGAGCGTTGTTCCGGGTTCTATATACAGCTTTTATCCCACAGTAGGTGTTACAAGAGATGTAGGTTCACGTCCCGAGCCGAAATATTACGGCTTGAGAGCTTTGCTCTCCGTTAAGTATGTGTTTGACTATGACGGTGACAATGAGAAATTCGAGAACGAAGATGGTCAGACGAGAATGCCGGGATACACTTATGTGGATACACAGAATGGATTTAAGATATACAAAAATAAGTATTATATACCTTACGGCTTCTATTTTGATAAGTATATCACAGAGGAGCAGTATTACGACTGCGAAGAGGATAAGCGTCACCTGCTTCTCCTGAAAGCAATGGTTTTGAATGAGGAACAGGAAAAAAAGTACGGAAATCTTATGTATCATATAAAGAATACAAAGAATATGGTATATGAGCCGAAGGTTTATTATCAGGATTGTATGTCGCTTCAGGAGAGGTGCTGTTCAAGATTTGAATACGGAAACAGCTCATTTTCTGCGGAGATAGCTGTTCCGGAGGGCAGTGACAGACTTTTGTTTTTCAGCGTTCCTTATGAGAAGGGCTGGAGTGCCACAGTAAATGGCGCACCGGCAGAAATTGAGGTAGTAGATATAGGATTTATGGCAGTTCGTGTCAAAGGCGGAATAACAAATAAAATAGAGTTTAAATATAAAACACCGGGATTATTCGAGGGAGCAATAGTTACAGGTGTATCAATACTTGTATTTGTGCTGTATATTGCAGTATGTTCAAAGTTGAAAATACTCGGTCCGAAGCTTAAACTCAAAAAGAGTTATAAGGTTGCCGCAATAGGCTCTGCCGATGAGCTGGGCGATAAGTATAAACATCTCACACTCGGAAAACGTCCTATGAGAAAGCGTGCACCGGTACCGACAGAAGAAACAGAAACAGATAATACAGAGAATACCGAAGGCGAAACACCGGATACAACTCAGACGGCTGAAAAAATCGAAGTTGAAACACAAGATACAGCTCAGACGGAAGAGAACACAGAAGGCGATACACAAGTTGAAAGTGGAGATTTGAAAGTTGAAAGTTGAAAGTGAAAAGTGAAAATTTGAATGTTCGTCTATATTCAAATCTCAACTCTCAAAACTCCACACTAATAAATTAAAATTGTCCGCAGAGAGAAGGGGGAGATATAATGAAAAAGTTTAATGAGATAATAGAGTCGTATAAAGAAGAATTTCTAAGCGATCTGAACGAATTGTTAAGCATTCGTTCTGTTTCGGCACAGGGCAGCGAGATGCCCGGGGAGGCTTTACAGTGGATGCTTGCGAAGGCTGATTCTTTCGGACTTAAAACAAAGAATATAGATAATATTGCAGGTCATGCAGAATACGGTGACGGAGAAACGCTTTGCGGAGTGTTGACACATCTTGACGTTGTGCCTGCACCGTCTGAGGGTTGGCTGTGCG
>JAFOMO010000078.1 GCA_017418905.1 Clostridia bacterium
AGGAGATAATTAAAATGATAAACATTGATGAACTTAAATTTGACGAAAAGGGACTTATCCCTGCTGTTGTTGTAGACGATGACAGCAAAAAGGTATTGACTGTTGCTTATATGAACAGAGAAAGCCTTGAAATATCAATAAAAGAGGGCAGAACATGCTTTTGGTCACGTTCAAGACAAGAGCTTTGGAGAAAGGGCGAGACCTCCGGCAATGTTCAGCACATTGTTAAGATACAAACAGACTGCGACCGTGACGCACTCACCGTATACGTAAAGAAAGACGGCCCTGCTTGTCATTTGGGAACAGACTCATGCTTTAATGATGATGTATACGTAAGCGATACATTGAACAGCTTTTCTCTTGAATCACTTATGGAAATGCTTGTCGGCAGAAAGACAGAGAAAAAAGAGGGTTCATACACGACATATCTTTTTGAAAAGGGTATAGACAAAATACTCAAAAAGGTAGGCGAGGAGTGTACAGAGGTAATTATCGCCGCAAAAGCAGACGACAAGAAAGAAACTATATACGAGGTTGCAGATCTCACATATCATGTAATGGTAATGATGATCGAAATGGGCATTTCTCTTGACGATATTCATAAAGAGCTTGCCTCGCGTCACGTTATAGACCATAAGGTAAAGCAGGAGAAAATGACTTCATGATAAGTTTTACTCAAAATCTGCATACTCACACAAAATATTGTGACGGAGCGAATACACCCGAAGAAATGGTTATCTCGGCGGCACAAAAGAAAATGCTGTCGATAGGCTTTTCGGGTCACGCTTATACAGAGCATGACACATCATATTGTATGAGTGTTGAGGGTACTGTCAGATACGCAAATGAGATCAAAACATTAAAGGAAAAGTACCGCCATATAATCGACATATATACAGGGCTTGAACAGGATTACTATTCTGTATCACCTTTAATTGACACAGATTATATTATTGGTTCGGTACACTATGTTCTGAAAAACGGCGAGTTTATTCCGGTTGACGAAACAAAAGAAATTGTACTTTCGTCTGTTAACAGACTTTATAACGGTGATATATACTCATACTTAGAGGAGTATTATAATACCGTATCGGACGTACAAAACAAAACACACTGCGATATAATAGGTCATTTCGATCTTCCCGAGAAATTCAATGCAGACAGTAAGCTTTTTGACAGAGAAAACGAGCGTTACATAAACGCATGGAAAAAAGCCGCAGATGAACTTATAAAAAGTAAAGCCGTGTTTGAGATAAACACGGGTGGAATGTCAAAGGGTTATACAAAAGAGCCGTATCCGAGGGCTGAAATACTGCGGTATATTGCATATCGGGGCGGAAAGGTGACTGTTTCTTCCGACAGTCACAATGGATCGACAATTGACTATAAGCTTCAAGAATCCGTACAGCTTGCCAAAGAGTGCGGATTCAAAGAAATATATTTTTTTGACGGAACAAAATTTATCCCCAAAAAGATCTAATACTGCTCTCAAATTAAAATCTTTAAGCTTTTAATCTTAGATCAGTATAAAAAACCTCCGAACATTCTTGATGAATGGGCGGAGGGTTTTTCTGAAAGTTGAAAGTGGAAAGTTGAAAGTTGAAATACGCAGCGGCGAGTCGCCGCTGACATTATCGCGGTTATACATAATACAACCAATACTTCATTGCACGCGAATATACTTCCGACTTTGTTATACTAATGGTTAATGTTATTCAAAAAGTTCTGCAGGCAGCAATTCCACTTTCCACTTTCAAAATTCCACTTTATAATATAATATCACTTTGAGTATTTATTTCTTTTTCTTAAAGCTGTCTTTAAGAGAAACGCTTCTGTTGAATACAAGATGACCTGTGCCGGAGTCTTTGCTGTCTATGCAGAAATAACCCTGGCGCATAAACTGAAAGCTTTTCGGTGCTGTCTGTGTTTCCATAGACTTTTCAACCTTGCAGTTTTTAAGTACAACAAGCGATTCGGGGTTGATGTAGTCCAAGAAATTCTTGTCGCCTACATCGGGTTCGGGGTCTGTGAACAGATTGTCATACAATCTTACCTCTGCTTCTGCGCAGTTGTTTGCATCGACCCAGTGGATAGTACCCTTTATCTTTCTGCCGTCGGGTGTGTTTCCGCCTCTTGTTTCCGGATCATACTCTGCATATACCTCTGAGAGATTGCCGTCGTCGTCACGCTTACAGCCTGTGCATTTCACGATGTATGTTGTTTTGAGCCTTACCTCGTTGCCGGGATAAAGTCTGAAATAGCCCTTAACAGGTGTGTCTGTGTAGTCGGACGCTTCAATATAACATTCTCTTGAGAATGTTATTGTACGCTTGCCGTCCTCGGGGCGGTTGGGGTTGTTTTCGATCTCAAATTCTTCCGTCTTTCCCTCAGGGTAGTTTGTTATGATGAGCTTAATTGGGTCAAGCACTGCCATTGTACGCTCTGCTGTTTCGTTGAGATCTTCTCTCAGACAAAACTCCAGAAAACCGTATTCAACAGTAGAGTTTACCTTTGAAACGCCTATTCTGTCGCAGAAATTGCGAATTGATTTCGGTGTATATCCTCTTCTTCTGAGTCCGCAGATAGTGGGCATACGAGGATCGTCCCAGCCGTCAACGTATTTGTCCTCTACAAGCTTTCTGAGCTTTCTTTTGCTCATTACGGTATTTGTTATACCAAGCCTTGCAAACTCTATCTGACGGGGCTTAGAGGGCAGTGTAACATTGTTCTTTACCCAGTCGTAAAGCGGACGGTGAGCCTCAAATTCAAGTGAACATAAGCTGTGTGTGATATGCTCCATAGCGTCCTCAATGGTGTGAGCAAAATCATACATAGGATAAATGCACCATTCGTTGCCTGTGCGGTGGTGAGTAATGCGGTTTATCCTGTATAATACGGGGTCACGCATATTAAAGTTGCCCGAGTTAAGATCAATTTTTGCTCTGAGTGTCATAGCACCGTCGGGAAACTCACCTGCACGCATACGCTTGAACAGATCAAGGCTTTCTTCCTTTGGTCTGTCACGATACGGGCTTCTTGCAGGAGTAGAGAGATCGCCTCTGTACTCCTTTACCTGCTCGGGGGTAAGCTCGCATACATAAGCCAAGCCCTTTTCTATAAGCTCGATCGCACATTCATACATCTTCTCAAAATACTGTGACGCAAAATAGAATCTGTCGTCCCAGGTAAATCCGAGCCACTCAATATCTTCTTTGATAGCGTCAACATACTCCTCGTCCTCTTTAGTGGGGTTTGTATCGTCCATTCTCAGGTTGCACATACCGCCGTATTTTTCGGCAGTGCCAAAGTCAATGCATATTGCCTTAGCGTGACCTATGTGTATATAGCCGTTAGGCTCGGGCGGAAAACGTGTGTGTACAGTCATACCCTCAAACTGTCCGCCCTTTGCTATATCTTCATCTATAAAATCATGTATAAAATTTCCGTTGCCCGATTTTTCTTCGTGTTCTTTAATTATTTCTTCCGACATTTTGTACCTCCGCTGTATATTACTCGGTAAACATCTCAAGACCCTTTTCAAGTCTTGCAAGCGATTCTTCTTTGCCGAGTATATCAAGTATTTCAATTGCACCGCCCGGCGTTATTGTTTTGCCCGAGAGAGCTATTCTTGCAGGCCACATTACAGTTCCGTTCTTAACTCCAAGCTTGACAGCTAAGTTAATGAGCAGATCATGAAGAGAATCGTGTGACCAGTCGTCAAGTGCGGCTAATTCTTCATAAACCGCTTTGAGCATTACGGGCGAGTTTTCAAGATTTGTCTTGCTTTTCTTGTTTACGAACATATCCTTTGTGTATTGGGGCAGTTCTGCGAAAAATCCGATAGTATCGGGAATTTGTGTAAGCTTTGTGGTTCTCTGTTGAAGAATGGACGCAAGCTTTAATGTATCAAGAGGCTTATCTCCGATAGCCTGTAATATATACGGCTTTGCAGTCTGTTCAAACTGTTCGGGAGTCATAGCCTTGATGTATTCGCCGTTGAACCATTCAAGCTTATTATAATCAAATACGGCAGGCGATTTGCTGATACCGTCAATGCTGAATACCTTTTCAAGCTCTTTGAGCGTGAATAGCTCTTGATTATCTTTGGGACACCAGCCTAAAAGAGCGATATAATTAATAATAGCCTCAGGAAGATAACCCTCTTGTATAAGATCTTCAAAGCCTGTCGAGCCGTGACGCTTTGAAAGCTTTGAGATCTTGTCGTCTGCGTCTTTGCCCATGATAAGCGGAAGATGAACATATGTTGGGATCTCCCAGCCGAACGAATCATACAAAAGATTATACTTCGGAGTTGAAGAGAGATACTCGCACCCTCTTACAACGTGAGTGATACCCATAGTATGATCGTCAATTACATTTGCAAAATTGTATGTGGGATAACCGTCTGTTTTTATAAGGATCTGATCCTGCAGTTCGCTGTTGGGTGCGGTTATTTCGCCGTAAACAGCGTCTGTAAAGGTAGTTTCGCCCTCTATGGGCATTTTTTGTCGTATAACATACGGCACGCCTTCCGCAAGCAGTTTTTGTATTTCTTCTTCGGGCAGATCACGGCAGTGTCTGTCATAGCCGCCTTGTGCGTATTCCTCTGTTTCTCTCAAAGCTTCAAGTCTTTCTTTTGAACAGAAGCAGCGGTATGCTTTGCCCTCTTCAATAAGTCTTTCGGCAAACGGGCGGTACATATCCTTTCTTTCGCTTTGTACATAAGGACCGTACTCTCCGCCTATATCGGGACCCTCGTCATGCTTCAGACCTGCTGTTCTGAGTGTGTTGTAAATAACGTCAACAGCACCTTCAACATAACGCTCCTGGTCTGTATCTTCTATTCTGAGTACAAACGTACCGTCTTGTGATTTAGCAATGAGGTACTCATAAAGTGCTGTTCTTAAATTGCCAACGTGCATAAAGCCCGTAGGACTTGGGGCATAGCGTGTTCTAACCTTACGCACCATATCAACTACATCTCCTCTAAGTGCAGGGCAGTTCTAAAAACCTAATGTCGTTCAGATGTGCCCTGTATATTATACCGCAGTATTATATCACATTTTTTACAAAAATTCAATATCTGATGAAATTAAATTATCAGCATAGCGTCACCGAAGCTGAAAAATCTGTATTTTTCTTCAACCGCAATTTTATAAGCCTGCATTGTGTTCTCATACCCTGCAAATGCAGACACAAGCATAATAAGAGTACTTTCGGGCAAATGAAAGTTTGTGATAAGTCCGTCAAGCACCTTGAACTCATACGGCGGATATATAAAAATATCGGTAAATCCGTCGCAGGCTATGACCTCTCCGTGTTCCTTTGCAACTGATTCAAGCGTTCTGCAGCTTGTTGTACCGACTGAGATAACTCTTTTTCCTGCCTTTTTTGCTGCTGCGATCAATTCTGCCGTTTCTTTCGGTACTTCATAGTGTTCGCTGTGCATTTTGTGCTGTGAAATATCATCTGCCTTAACCGGGCGAAACGTGCCCAGTCCCACATGAAGAGTAACATAGCCTATGTTTATGCCCTTTGCACGAAGTTTGTCAAGCAATTCGTCTGTAAAATGCAGACCGGCAGTAGGTGCGGCGGCAGAGCCTAATTCTCTGCTGTAAACTGTCTGATAGCGTTCTTTGTCATCAAGCTTTTTTGTAATATACGGCGGCAGCGGCATTTCTCCGAGCTTGTCAAGCGCGGCAAAAAAATTATCCTCGCAGTTGAATTGTACCATTCTGTTGCCGTTTTCAAGCACTTCGAGTACCTCACAGGTCATAATACCGTTACCGAAAATAAAATGCGTACCCTCACGGGCTTTTTTTCCGGGACCCGCAAGACATTCCCAGATGTTTTGAGAATGTTGAGTAAGCAGTAAAAATTCAACTTTTGCACCGGTATCTTTTTTTATGCCGTATAATCTTGCAGGCAGTACCCTCGAATCGTTAAGTATAAGACAGTCGCCCTCGTTTAAATAGTCTGCAATGTCATAAAAATGCTTGTGCGAGGTTTCGCCTGTTCGTCTGTCGAGTACGAGCAGACGTGAAGAATCTCTCCTTTCGAGAGGTGTCTGAGCGATCAGCTCTTTCGGCAGATCGTAAAAGTAATCGCTTGTTTTCATTCGTAGTTTCCTTCCTTTTCTTGTATGATTTATAAAGAAGCCTTTGAGAATTATAATAAAAATCTTAGAAAAAATTGCAGAATGTACCGTTTTCGATTTGACAACGTATAATAATAATGATAAAATTAAGTAGAGACTTCTTTTTCTGAAGTCCGCTTCTATTAAAGCCGAATGTATCAAACTTTATTTTACACATTTTATAAAGTAATGTCAATACAAGTCGGCACAGTGTTTAGGAAAGGATCGATTTAAAATGAAACAGTATAATGTAGGTATTATCGGCGCAACAGGTATGGTAGGTCAGAGATTTGCTACCCTGCTTGACAATCACCCGTGGTTCAATGTAGTAGTTCTTGCTGCAAGCGCAAGAAGCGCAGGCAAGACATACGAAGAGGCAGCAGGCAACAGATGGGCATTGCAGATACCCATGCCGGAGTCTATGAAGAAAATGGTTATCATGGACGCTTCAAAGGTTGAAGAGGTTGCTTCAAAGGTTGATTTCGTATTCTGCGCAGTTGATATGAAGAAAGAGGAGATCAGAGCTTTGGAAGAGGCTTATGCAAAGGCTGAGTGTCCTGTTGTATCAAACAACTCCGCACATCGTTTTACTCCTGATGTTCCCATGATAATCCCCGAGATCAACTCAGATCATCTCGCTATCATCGAGTCACAGAGAAAGCGTCTCGGAACAAAGAAGGGCTTTATCGCTGTTAAGTCTAACTGCTCCTTGCAGAGCTATGTTCCCGCTATCCATCCGCTTATGGATCTCGGCGTAACAAAGGTTCTTGCTTGTACATATCAGGCAATTTCCGGCGCAGGCAAAACATTTGAGCGTTGGCCCGAGATGATAGACAACGTAATTCCTTATATCGGCGGCGAAGAGGAAAAGAGCGAGAAAGAACCCCTCAAGATCTGGGGTACTATAGAAGACGGCGAGATCAAGCCGGCAGCTGCTCCCTCTATCACAGCACAGTGTATCCGTGTTCCCGTAAGCGACGGTCACACAGCAGCGGTATTCGTATCATTCGACAAGAAGATCTCAATTGACGAGATCATCGAGAGATGGAACAATTACAGCGGCGAGCCTCAGAAGCTTAATCTCCCGAGTGCTCCGAAGCAGTTCCTGCACTACTTCACAGAGAACGACAGACCGCAGATCAAGTCTGAGAGAAATCTTGAAGGCGGCATGGCAGTTTCCGTAGGCAGACTCAGAGAAGATACACAGTACGATATTAAGTTTGTATGTATGTCACATAATACACTCAGAGGTGCTGCAGGCGGTGCTGTTCTTTTGGCAGAGCTTTTGGCAGCTAAGGGTTATATGGACTAATTTATCTTATCGTTTTCGGGGCAGCGGGTATATATAATTTTCGGTATATTTCCTGCTGCCCGATTTTGTATATTGATCGGGGTGTTTTATGGTTTTTCGTATTATTTCACTTTTAATCATGGCAATGTTTTATGGCTGCTATTTTGCAAAAATAATAATGCTTCGTAAAGAAGGTATTCGCACAGATCATATAGGAGAAAATAAATCAGGAATTGTAAAACTGATAGAAGTGAGCATGATAATATCGGCTTGTATTTTACCTGTTATTCAAATAATATGTATTATTATGGGTACAAGTGCATTTCATTGGAGCGTTAGAACCGTAGGTGCGTTAATAGCATTTATGGGTATGACTGTATTTGTTTTATCTGTTATTACGATGAAAAATAATTGGAGAGTCGGAGTTTCAACAAGCGAAAAAACGGAGCTTGTAACTAAAGGCATATACAGTATCAGCAGAAATCCTGCTTTTTTAGGTTTCGATCTGATGCATATAGGCGTCCTTATTATGTTTTATAATATTCCGTTGTTTGTTTTAACGGCTTTTTCGGTGTTTTTGTTACATATGCAGATTGTGAATGTTGAAGAGGATCATTTGACAGCAGTCTTTGGTAAGGAATATGTTGAATATAAAAAAAGTGTTTGCAGATATTTAGGCAGAAAAATAAAAAATGACAAATAATATAGATCGGCTAAAGCTGCAAACGATTTGATAATATAAAAGGAGAGAACTATCATGATAAAAATATTAATGTCAGGCTGTAACGGCAGAATGGGACAGGTAATTTCCGTTATGGTGTCACAGCGTTCGGACGCAGAGATAATATGCGGAGTCGATCCGTATGACGGAATAAAAAACGAGTACCCCGTATACAGCTATTTTGATGATGTAAAAGAAAAACCCGATGTAATAATTGATTTCTCTAACCCCTCTGCACTCAGTGGATTGCTTAAATATGCAGCCCAAAACAATGTTCCCTGTGTACTATGTACTACGGGCTACAGCAAAGAACAAATTGAGAGCATTAACAAAGCGGCTGAGAGCATTGCCGTATTCCGTTCGGGTAATATGTCTTTGGGTATAAATCTGCTTATTGAGATCTCAAAAACTGCCGCAAAGGTTTTAGGCAGCGATTATGATATTGAGATAGTTGAGAAACATCACAACAGAAAAATAGACGCTCCCTCGGGTACTGCGCTTATGATCGCAGACGGTATTTCCGAGGTTGAGGAGTACGAGCCTGAATACGTATACGACAGACATTCCGTAAGGAAAAAGAGAGATAAAAAGGAGATAGGCATAAGCAGTATCAGAGGCGGAAATATCGTTGGCGAGCATGACGTTATTTTTGCAGGCGAGAATGAAGTGCTTACTATCTCACATCACGCACAGTCAAGAAATCTGTTCGGGGAGGGCGCAGTAAACGCTGCTGTATTTCTTGCAGACAAAAAGCCCGGCAATTACGATATGACGGACTTGCTCAAAGAGAGATACTGATGTTAAAGTAGAAAGTGGAAAGTGGAAAGTGGAAATATCGGATACTTAACTCTCAACTCAGACTGTGCAAAAACCAACAATTTAGTTTTCGGTCAAGCCTTTTTCAAAAGGCTTGCGGGGTTCTAAGGGGCAGCGGTCTCGCCTGCCGGCTCGGTCGGTGCTTCTGCTGCGCAGAGGTCTCCCCCGGAGACCCGCACC